>SKXH01000007.1 GCA_007128495.1 Bacteroidota bacterium | reverse complement strand
ACCGATGCGGTTGGCTACGCATTGGACAGGATACGAAACGGAAGAAGTAAACAGATTATAACAGGCGGTGCGGACGCCTGTATCACACGCGGGCTGATGGCGGGATACTGTTTTATGCGCGCGATGCCCACATCGTATAACGAGTGTCCGGAAAAGGCGTCACGTCCGTTCAACGCCGACCGGGAAGGGTTTGTGTTGAGTGAAGGTGCATGGATATTGTTGCTCGAGGAGGAAGAATATGCTCTTCAGCGTGGAGCTAAACCGATCGCCGAGATTGCCGGGTTTGGTTCAACGTGCGATGCTTACCACCGCGTACAGATAAAGGGGGATGCAGTCGAGTCGGCGCGGGCAGTGGAACTTGCTTTAGAAGATGCGGGTGTCGATAAAGAGGAGGTCGAATATGTTAACCTGCACGGTACGTCGACCAGGCTGAACGACCGGATCGAAACGCTTGCGATGAAACATGTTTTCGGTGATCGGGCTTACGAAATTCCGATGAGCGCGACAAAATCGATGCTCGGACATCCGCAGGGCGCAAGCGGAGCGATGGGCTTGCTCGCGACGTTGGTAGGCATGCAACACGGTTTTATTCATCCCACGATCAATTATGAAAAACCCGATCCGGAGTGCGATTTAAATTACGTTCCCAACGAATCGATAGAAAAAGAAATGACGACTGCAGTGTGTAACTGTATTGGTTTTGGGTCGAAGAATTCGGCGTTGGTGGTGAGAAGGGGGGAGGCGTAGAAATTAGCTTGAATGCTTACTCGACGTTTTCCTGGATTATACCGGGATTGTTATTGAGCCAGGTATCAAACCATTCGCGCATTTTCAGGAAATCGATGTACGCCAAAAGATATTTCAGGGAAATATTTCTCACACTACCGGCTTCAATATCTTTGATGCGGTATTGAGGGATGCGCAGCTTTGTTGAATGGAAATAGGTCTATAATCGGATTTCATCATATCCTTCGGGAGGTGATATTCCAAGGTATTCACGATAAATTCGTTCTCTAAATTGGACACCTATTTCATTAACCGCATCGATAAATAACTGATAAGTGCCCGTTCCACCAATTTTATCCCAAAACTCATCTCCGATCAATACAACATTATCTTTTTGCATATTAAACCAACGTCCGGGGAACGACCAGTTATAATCCGCTCGTTCTCCAAATGGATTGTAAGGTAAAGCGAAGATTGCATCATCGACTTGCATTGGTTCCATACTATACAGTTTTAATATTTTTTCTTTACTTACCTTTGTTTGGTCACTATTTGGAAGTGGAGCTTTTATCTCAATTGCCAATCTTTCATGAGAATTTTTGTCTATTGTATAGATATCTGCAATTACAGAAACGGGTATATCTTTTCCTCCACCTTCTAATATGTATCGTATCTCTGCATCCCAATTCGGGCGGATCCGTTTATTTTTATGTTTTCCATGTTCTAACCGATTAAGCGTTTCGGTTATTCTACGCAATCTCTCTTCTTTAACTTTTCCTGTGATCATATAATCTGATTCCGCATGACCACGACCGATTTTGGCCGCAACAGCCGCAAGTGTTTCCCATACTTTGCCAAAAGGTGTCGAAAATCGCCGTTCAAAGTGTGAACCTTTAAATATTTCATCAGGAACAAGAGCTGCATACATTGGTTTTTTTGCGCGATGTATGTCAACTTTAAAAGGATCTTCATATAACACTCTATTCAACACCTTTTCCATTAAGCTTATGATTACTTCTTGTATTGCTTTCTTATGCTTATCTTGTTTTGTGGTCATAATGAGGTTGAAAGTGATAAATCACAACATCTGTTTTATTATAAGATTTGTAAAATCTAAGAAGGGATAGTTACATCTTTTTCATATGAAATATCAACTCCGAATAAGCCCCTTTATCCCGTTCAGATCGGTTGAGTACTGGTCTTTTATAAATTTTAACTATCTTCATTTCACTAAGCTCTGCAATTTTAGGGTAAAGATTGAATTTATCATTTGCAACAAGGAAAACGTTATAATCTTCAGCTAAGTATTTTTTACAGTTATTTAATACATCTGCTATACCTTGTGCATATGATTCTCTCGCTTCGAGTCCTTTGCCTTTGAATAGCGGGCCGATTTCGTAATCATCCTTCCGTTCAAAGCCGAAAAGATCATACGCATAAGCATGTTGTTCATGATAATCGATCAGTCCGACATATGGGGGACTTGAGAATATGCCTGCGAATTTTTGTTTTTCTAAGAGACCTCCGAATTTAGAATTTCTTTTTTTTATTTCTTCGAAAATGTTGATTGAGCGGGAATCACCGGTTAAACAGTATTGGTATGTATCGGTTCTTAAGTTGTTGAATTTAGCTAATCTTTGAAGGGTATCTTTTGAGTATCTGGTCCACCATCCCAGAATCGAGAACAATGGCTTGCAGATTTTGCTGTGTTTTGTGCAATAATACGGTTCGATGACCGGATTTACAAGAGTTGCAAGGTCCGAATGAGTGGTAGCTCTGCACGATCTGATTGTACGGCTCAGTATTATAATGATTATCTTTTTTGTTGCTAAATTTTCAATGTTTTTAATTAAATTAAAAACAAGATCGATTTCTTGTCGTATCGGATGCAAGTACCACTTGTCTAAAAATGTATCTTCGCTATCTTGTTCTAATTTAATATTGTGTTTCTTGACTAAGTCATTGTATGTTTTTATAAAATTTGCGACGTGTTTTCTACTGTATTCTTCCTCATCAATTTCATTATTTCTTAATCTGTATTTGTAATCGGGAGAAGGAAAGTATTTATTATTCAGGTTGGTCAGCTTAGCTGTGAGTTCATCGTCAAATTCTTTTATGTTGGTTTTTGCAAGAAATTTTCTAAGCTCGTTTGTTATCTTTTGTATTTCATCATGTAATTCCGTGAAGTTGTATTTCTTGATCTTCGCATTACTGATGAGTGCGTTAAAATCCGAGACGTCCACACCTACCGCATGCATTCCGAGTTCGTTAGCTTGTACAAGAGTAGTTCCGCTGCCGCAAAACGGATCGAGGATTATCTCTCCTTTTTGGAAGAATACTTCTTTCTTAAACTCATCGGTGTGATCATCGAGAAAATATTCAACCAGTTGCGGTATAAATTTGCCTTTGTATGGATGGAGACGGTGGACATGTTTTGTCGTATCGACTTCACGGAGGTGATCGAATGATAGATGCCAGTTTAAATCATCACCAAGGTTTTTTTTCCATTGAATTTCTCTTTTACCGTGATAAGATTGGTAATATTTTAATAATTCTTTCTTATTCACATAAACATTACCGTTGTCAGTATATTTTTTAACTCTTCCGTATTGAACTAAATATGAAATATTTGATATACTGATTGAACGGTCAAGATGATTACTTGCCCATTCACTGGCTTCCTTTATAGTGAGTAAGTTTTTATCTTTGAATAACATATTTAACTTGGAGAGTGTATATTTTAATTTAAAAATACAAAAAATCTAAATAAACACAAAAGCCGAACCGGCACGATCACCGGTTCGGCTTACTCATTTTTTGCGGATGCCGGGCCTCCCAATCAACAAATCACTCGTTCATCACTTAAGTTCAAGCATAAATACAATCAATCATTCTTTCATTTCTCACCCGGATGGAGGCCACCTCCCTTCGCTTATGCCTGCCCTCAGATGAACTCCATCGGTCTCGTCTTAAGAACACCCGCTCGTTGCGCCGCAGTTGAAGCACTTGTAGCAGCTTCCGCTTCTGACCATAATGCTGCCGCATTCATGGCAGGAGGGGGCATCGGCTTGCGACTCGAATATCTGCTGTTCTTTCTGGTCCTGAGCTTTTTTCTCCTCTGATTGTTTTGAATCTAACGAGACCTGCATCCGTTGACCTTCGGGACTGCGGATGCTGCCGCCGTTCTCCTGCGGTGCCGTTTGCGGGTGCTCATCTTCCGGCAGGAACTTCAACGCCAGCCACCGGAAGATGTAATCGGTGATCGACTTGGCGATCGGGATATTTTTGTTGGTTGTAAAGCCCGACGGCTCATAGCGCGCGTGGGAGAATTTGTCTGCAAGAACTTTGAGCGGTACGCCGTATTGCAATGCCAGCGAGATCGCCGTCGCGAACGAATCCATCAGGCCCGAAATAGTCGAACCCTCTTTCGACATTGTAATGAAGATCTCACCCGGTGTTCCATCCTCATACATGCCGACGGTGATGTATCCTTCGTGACCGGCAATGCTGAACTTATGTGTAACCGATTGCCGTTCGTCCGGCAGGCGGCGTCGTGATACTTTGCGTGCTTTCTTCTTCTCGTCGAGCGATGTGCTCAGCGGTTGCGTGCGTTTGGAGCCGTCGCGGTAGATGGCAATTGCTTTAAGGCCGAGCTTCCACGCTTCGATATATGCCTGTGCAATATCTTCTGCTGTTGCGGAGTTCGGCATATTAACGGTCTTCGATATTGCACCGCTCATATAGGGCTGCGTTGCCGCCATCATCCGGATGTGACCGAGATAATGGATGGAACGTATTCCCTTGGTCGGAGTAAACGCGCAGTCGAATACCGGCAAATGCTCTTCGCTTAATAACGGCGCGCCTTCTATGGTATCATTTTTATCGATGTAATCGATGATCTTCTTGCGCTGTTCTTCGTTGTAACCGAGTTTACGTAATGCAAGCGGCACGGTCTGATTGACGATTTTCATCAATCCGCCGCCAACAAGTTTTTTGTATTTTACAAGGGCGATATCGGGCTCGACGCCGGTAGTATCGCAATCCATCATAAACCCGATGGTTCCGGTCGGAGCGAGCACGGTCGCCTGTGAATTCCGGAAGCCGAACTTCTGACCGAGTTTATATGCATCCTTCCATACAGCCACCGCTTCATCTTTCAGCTCGTTCGGCAGTTCGTCGTTCTCGATCTTTTCTGCGTGAAGACCGTGTTTGTTGATGACCCGAAGCATCGGTTCCCGGTTTTTTGCATAGCCGGCAAACGGCCCGGTAGTTTCTGCAATGAGTGCCGATTGCTTATATGCCTGTCCCGCCATTATCGAGGTAACTGCTGCGGCGTATGAACGGCCTTCATCGCTGTCGTAAGGAAGGCCGCGCGCCATCAACAGTGCGCCGAGGTTTGCGTAGCCGAGACCGAGCGGTCGATACTCGTGTGAATTCTTTTCTATTTTATCGGTCGGGTAGCTTGCGTTGCCCACGATGATCTCCATTGCGGTGATAACAACGCTTACCGCTTTTTTGAAACGCTCGATGTCGAACTCGCCGTCCTGCCGGCGAAATTTCATCACGTTCAGCGAGCCGAGGTTGCAGGAGGAGTTGTCGAGGAACATATACTCGCTGCAGGGATTTGAAGCGTTGATCGGAGCGGTATTCGGACACGTATGCCAGTTATTAATGGTAGTATCGAACTGCATACCCGGATCGCCGCAGATCCAGGCGGACTCGGATATCTCTTTCATTAGATCGCGTGCACGATACGTATCGACAGGATGTTTACCGCGCACTGATTTTGTTGTCCATTCTTTATCTTCAAGAACGGCCCGCATAAAATCGTCGGTTACCCGCACGGAGTGATTGGCATTTTGATAAGCGATAGAATCATATGCGCCGCCCGGCACATTGAATCCCGGGTTATAGCCGGCTTCGATCAATGCCCACGCTTTTTTCTCCTCATCGGCTTTGCAGTTAATAAAGTTGCGAATGTCGGGATGGTTGGCGTTGAGGATAACCATCTTTGCAGCGCGCCGCGTTTTACCGCCCGATTTGATGACACCGGCAAAGGCATCATATCCCTTCATAAAAGATACGGGACCCGATGCGGTGCCGCCGCCGGAAAGTTGTTCTTTCGATGAGCGGAGTGTTGAAAGATTTGAGCCCGTTCCCGATCCCCACTTAAACAGTCTCCCTTCGGTACGTGCAAGTTCGAGTATCGACTCCATTGTGTCTTCAACAGAGTTAATAAAACATGCGGAACATTGGGGCTTTTCTTCTACTCCACAGTTAAACCATACGGGGCTGTTAAATGAGAAATGCTGATGGACGAGTAAGTAACTAAGCTCGTGATAAAACGTTTCGGCATCGTCTTCGTTGGTAAAATAATCGCCCTGCCTGCCCCATTCGGTAATGGTGCGGGCAACACGATCTACGAGCTGCCGTACGCTTGTTTCGCGTTCGGGTGAACCGAGTTGTCCATGAAAATATTTCGACACCACCACGTTTGTTGCGGTCATCGACCAGGATTTGGGAACTTCGACATCCTTCTGCTCGAAAATAACTTCACCACGCTCGTTTGTAATTGACGCAGTCCGGTAATCCCATTCTATTTCGTCAAACGGGTGCTTCCCCTTTTTGGTGAAATACCGTTCAAAGGACAATCCTTTGTGTGGGTCGCCGTTTTGTTTCCGGGCTTCTTTGGCGGCGGTTGGTACCGCACTTTTTGTTGTGCTGTTGGTGGAATTGGTTGTCTGCCCCATAATTTACGCCCTCCGCATTAAATTTTTTATATTGTGGGATAATAAAACAAGCTGAGATAAAATTTTTTTGATTTCCGGCTCATATTTGGAAGTTTTCCTGTTTTGCATTCCCGGATCCGCCATATCGTATAGGACTTTGAGTATATATAATTTTTTAATTGGAGTCAATACTTTTATAAAAAAAGTTATCCACATTTTATTAACTCCTATATGTGTATACAAGTTCATTTATAAAAAAAGTGAGTTGATTGTTGTAACTTATTTATACATTTATAGTTATGGTGATATTATAAATTTTTGTATTTCAGCAGATATTTTGGAGATGTCGATTCCTGATTCACGTGGGAGGCACTTATTTCCAAAAAAATGTTTCTCAAAATTCTAACCTTTTCACTTCTTTTCGCAGGCATGTACATAGCACATCATTTATTTAAAAAAATTGGAACATTTCTACACTCATTTGCGTCACTATTTATTATATACTTGAAAATTAATATTTGAATTTTTAGTGAAAAATCGCTGTAAACACTTGATTTAAAATAAATCTCGTGTTAAATTAAATGGGTTATATTATCTGGTTAAGAAAAAACTTTAAGTACTGACCTAAGGAGAGAATTATGCAATGGAGGGCTGTCCTATCCCTTCTTCTCTGTCTGTTGATCATCATACCAGCCATATCACAATCCGATAGGCGACAGATAGAGGAAGAGCAGGATTATGCGTTTGCGGTTGGATTATTCAGGGATAGAATGTATCAAATGGCGCACGATGAATTCCGTAGTTTTATCCGGAAATACCCGAATAGCGCCAAAGTTATGAATGCACGGTTCCTATCGGTTGAATCGTTATTTTTTCTTGAAAAATACGATGAGGCCGGTCGCCAATATGAACAATTTATTCGCGACCATCCAAACAGCCCGTATCTTGCCGATGCATATTTCAGGTTAGGCGAGATTGCATATCGCGGCGATAGTTATCGGAAGGCGATTAGTGCATTCCGGGAGGTTCTTGAGAGGGAGCCGTCAGACGATCTTGCCGGCGAAGCTGCATACTGGATCGGCGAATCATATATGCAGACCGATGATTACGACAACGCTCTTCGATTTTACACAATGGCATATGAACATTTTCCGGAAAGCCGCCTGCGTGATTATGCTCTGTATTCTATGGGATGGGTAAATGAAGTCAGGAATAGACACTCCCTTGCTATCGAACTATACGAGCAGCTTCTGAATGAATTCCCCGATAGTCCGTTATATTCCGCGGCTTTTATCCGGATTGGCGAGAATCACTTCAACAATCAAAGTTACGAACAAGCAATCACGTGGTTGAGTAATTCACTCGATAAGATAACCGATGAAGAGAAAAAAGCCGAAGCGATATATCTCCTCGGTGAATCTCATTACAAACTGGATAACTACGAAGCAGCCCGTACTAACTATGAGACATTCCTCGATAACTACACAGATCACTGGCTTGCCCGCGAAGTGCGATATGCACTCGGGTGGGCGCATATTGAATTAGGAGATTATTCCGGAGCGGCTTCTGCATTCGAACCTCTCGTTCGCGGTGACGATGATATTGCAAAGGCGGCATCATTGCGATACGGTATGTCATTGAAGTATGCAAACCAGCGCGAGCGTTCTGCTGAAGTATTGCAGCAGACCGCAACGCGTTTTCCCGATACACGCTATGCTGCCGAAGCAATGTATGAACTCGGAATGCTTTACTATGAGGATGAACAATACGAGGATGCAAAAAATGCATTCGAAACCGTATCGACACAGTACAGCCGCAGCAATGCAGCCCCGCAAGCGACACGTATGTTAGGTGAGAGTCTTATCGCGCTCGGTGATTATGGGTCTGCTCGTACTGCATTTGCATCTCTTGCAGTGAAGGAAGAGATACCGGTTAATTTGAGAAGTCAGGCGATGTTCAGGGAGGGGTGGACCCTTTACAGAATGGATCAATACCGGCAGGCGGTAGAGAAGTTTAACGAGTTTTTGAATACCTT
>SKXH01000167.1 GCA_007128495.1 Bacteroidota bacterium | reverse complement strand
TCCACCGCACTCGGTGAATTACTGATCGTCGAGGTAACACAATCCGGACTCATTGTCGTTGCCGGCCCGAATAAGGTTGCAACCTTGCGTACCGTTCTTGAACATATTAAAGAATTGAAGCGGGAGATAGTATTTGTCGACGGATCAATCAACAGAATGATGCCGATGTCTATGGTCGACCGGTTAATCTTCGCAACAGGCGCCGCACGAAATGCCGGGATAGCTTCTCTTACCGGGGAGATGAAGGCAATTGAATTTTTATTCCGGCCGGACGTGATTGCAGGGCATTTCGATGAAAAAAAAGTCTCAATCATTCGTGATAACGAAAAACCGGTCCGGTTATCGGTACGTTCCGTAATAGATGAGGATGATGTCGATCTTATCCGGTCACAGTTAGCAGCCGGTAATAATAAAATTACTATACCGGGAGTGGTATCGAAAGGTGCCCTTCAACATATCCTAAATAAAAGGTTAACGGATGAGCGTGGTATACAGTTTGTCTTTTCCTCTCCGATTAATTTGCTTCTTTCGGAAAGTCCGGTAGCAATGGCTGCGGTCGTCGAATCGTTTCTCAACGAAGGATTGACAATATCATATTTCCGGAAACCTGACCTGATCGGTGTTACGGTCAATCCATTCTATCCTCTCTATGAGCAGGATCGATTTTCAGCAGCATATATAGATAAAAACAATCTCATGGATGAGATGCAGAGCAATCTTTCAATTCCGGTATTTAATGTAATGGATGATATCGGGGATGACTTATTTAAGTTGTGTATTCACTAACACGGCACAGCTCCGCCAAATACACGGCGGGTAGACGCAACGAAATTGTCTCCCATGAATCTACACAAATATGCACAAAGATATTTTTTTTAAATAACGATTACTTGAAATGAAAAGAAGATTATTTTTTAAATCGATATCCGCCCTTTCTGCCTCGGCAATCGTTAATCCGTTGAGTACAATCGCAAATGAAAGGCGGGATGAATTGCCGGTCGTGAGGCCTCCCCGTCTTCGGGAAGGGGATACGGTCGGACTTGTCGCTCCGGCAGGGTATGTGTCGGAAGCTCAACTCGAACGATCCATCAGAAATCTTAATGGTCTCGGCTTCCGTGTAAAGTATACCGACAAATTATTAGCGCGCCATGGTAGTTTCGCGGGTGATGATGAGACGCGTGCCCGCGAACTCGAAAATATGTTTGCCGATCCGGTTGTCCGCGGTATATTCTGTGTGCGGGGAGGGTGGGGAAGTGCACGTATTCTTCCGTATCTGGATTTCGAGATTATAAAATGGAATCCCAAACCGTTTATAGGTTTCAGCGATATTACTGCATTAAGCTATGCGATGTTTATCAAAACGGGATTGGTAACGTTTCACGGGGTGAACAGCGCAACGTCGTTCAATGAGTATACGACCGTGAATTTTAAAAAAGTGCTGGTTCACCCGGCGCCGAATACTCCTTTGTACACGGCAGACGAGGAACGAACAGAAAGTGAATATGAGGTACGGGTAATTAAAAGCGGCGTGGTGGCAGGGCGTCTCGTCGGTGGTAATTTATCTATCATGGTTACAATGCTCGGTACCCCGTACGATATCGATACACGAGGTAAACTTATCTTTATAGAGGAAGTACGTGAAGAGCCGTACCGTGTCGACCGGATGCTGACGCATTTAAGAAAAGCGGGGAAGTTTGATGGTGCTGCGGGGGTTGTGCTTGGTGTTTTCCGCGGCTGTCACCCGCGCAATGAAGATTCTCCGGGTTTCTCGCTGCACGAAGTGTTGTATGATCGCCTTCACGATCTCGGTATACCCGTGATTTACGGGATGTCGTTCGGACACATCGTCAACAAATTGACATTCCCTGTGGGAATCCGCGCTGAATTGAATACCGTTTATAAGAAAGTTACATTGCTTGAAAAAGCGGTTATTGCCGTTTACTAAAGTTAGCAGTTTACCGGTCGAATGGAGTTACGATCGATTTTCACCGCTTCATCCTTTCTCACCTATTATTTTGGTAAATTTTACCCCATATATGTAGTTTTTACATCCGTTATTAACGGTGAAACATTGAAAAGTGTAAAAATTTTTGGCCTGTTTTTTGCACAACATGTTATAAAAATGTACAGACGAATCTATCGACAAATGAGGTTTGGTAATGAAAGTTATTTTTCTCGATATAGACGGGGTTTTGAGAACGGCCGATGCCATAAGCAACGGAACATTTGATTTCTTCGGACCACCGGAAAACAATTACGGATTTGATAAAGCCGCAGTTCGGAATCTAAATCTATTACTTGATGAAACGGATGCACGTATCGTGATTAGTTCATCATTGCGGCTCAATAACTCGATCCAGCAGTTAAGTACGATCCTCAAAGTTGGCGGAGTGGTCGAACCGCCGATTATAGGGGTGACACCGGTTGTGATGAATAATAAATCATTACACGGCAGGCGCGGCAAAGAAATTCTGAAGTGGCTCTCGGAAAATCCTTCTGTTGAAAACTACCTCGTGATAGATGATTGCGACTATCCGGATCTGGATGGAATACCGCGGGATCATATTGTAAAAACAACGTATCAATACGGATTCGGTACGGATGAAGCATATCAAAAAGCGCTGGAGGTGTTACAATATAGTGCAGTCCATTCAGGATCGTCGTAATAGATCACGTATCCCGCTTTTCCCATTCGCTTCTCAGTATCCCCATTACATAGAAATCACAATATCTGCCATCGTGATACATTGCTTCACGTAAGGTCCCTTCGATGGTAAACCCGGTTTTTTGATAAACCTTGACCGCTGCTTCGTTTTCGACTGCCACGTGAAGTTGTATTCTATTGAGGTTCAGTGTGTTAAATACGTATTCGAGAATCAAAGCGGTTGTCTCTTTACCGTATCCTTTATTCCAGTTGACCTTATCTGCTATACCGATATAAAATATAGCAGCACGTCCGGTCCAATCTATCCGGACCAGCGCGGTTTGCCCGATCGGTTCATCGTCTTCGTTCCGGCAAATAGTGAAATGAATTGAAGAATGATCTGCAACAAGCTGGTTGATTTTCTCCCGCTGTTGTTCCAGTGTGGTTGGTATGGCATAGAATAATGTCTGGCGCGGGGCCGGATGGTTTTCTATACGTGCAATAACTTCCTCGTCACCTTCTGTATATGCCCTGAGATAGATCTTTTCGCCTTTTAAAAATTCCGGGTAGAGTTTAGATTTCATGGTATGAGTTTTTAGTATAAATATTTAGAGGCCAACAGTTTCACGGATTAATTTACTAAGAAAAAGAGAGAATTGAAAATCCGCCAAATTGAATTTAACCTAAAATTTGTCTAATTTGATAGGTTATTGATCAGGTAGTTTAGAGAACCTATTATGGACGGACAAAATAACGCGATCATCATCCGTGGTGCGCGTGAACATAACTTGAAAAATATCGATATTGATATTCCCCGCGAAAATCTCATTGTGATTACGGGCCTTTCGGGATCGGGGAAATCATCCCTTGCCTTCGATACGGTGTATGCCGAAGGACAGCGCCGGTACGTTGAAACGATGTCCGCATACGCACGTCAGTTTGTGGGTATTATGGAGAAACCGGATGTTGATTATATCGAGGGGCTCAGTCCGTCCATATCGATTGAACAAAAATCCGTCGCCCATAACCCCCGCTCTACGGTCGGCACGGTAACCGAAATCTACGATTACCTCCGGTTATTGTATGCCCGCGCCGGCGTGCAGCATTGCTACAGGTGCCGTAAACCTGTCAAAAAGCAAACGGTCGACCAGATCATCGATAATATTATTTCGACGGCGAAGGGGAAGCCGGTTATGATTCTCGGTCCGGTTGTACGGGGACGAAAGGGGCATTACCGTGAGTTGTTTGAGCAGATAAGAAAAGAGGGATTCCTGCGTGTACGCATCGACGGAAAGGTGAAGGACATTATTCCCGGAATGAAGGCGAACCGGTACCAAATCCACGACATTGAAATCGTTATCGACCGGCTTACACCAACGGAAAAATCCCGGTCACGGCTCGCCGATTCGGTTGAGGTCGCGTTGGAATACGGCAACGGAGTGCTTATAATGAGCGACGGCAACGATGATCGAATTTTCAGCCGGCATTTCGCATGCGATACTTGTGGTATTAGTTATCCCGAACCGGCCCCGAACTCGTTCAGCTTTAATTCCCCGTATGGCTGGTGTGAGGCGTGCGAGGGATTGGGACGAAAGCAGGAATTCGATTTGTCGCTCATCATACCCGATCCGTCGAAAAGTATTAGTGAAGGCGGTATTGCTGCGCTCGGTAAGCCGCGGTCTACCTGGTTGTACAGTCAGGTGCGGGCTGTTGCAAAAGCGCTCAAGATCGATTTTGATACACCTATCAAAAAGTTAACCAACAAACAGTATCAAACCTTATTGTATGGTGCGGGGGATGAACGGTTCGATGTGCAATATAAGTATTCGACCGGGCGTTCGGTAACCTACCGCCACCGCTTTGCAGGAATCTTTGAGATGTTACGGAGTTATTTCGAAGAAACCAGTTCCGGGAATATCCGCGAATGGGTAGAGTCGTTTATGTCGACGCGGATGTGTGAAACCTGCAAAGGAGGACGATTGCGGAAGGAAAGTCTTGCTGTTTTAATAAAAGATCAAAAGACCGGATTCGATTTTACCATTGCCGATATAGTGCAGATGCATATTGTTGATGCACAAAGATTCTTTCAGCATATCGAACTCACTGAACGGCAAACAAGAATTGCAACACAGATCTTAAAAGAAATAAACGACCGCTTAACGTTTCTTTTAAATGTTGGATTGGGATATCTGACACTCGACCGGTCGGCGCGTACCTTGTCGGGCGGTGAATCACAGCGTATACGACTTGCTACACAGATCGGTTCACAACTTGTCGGTGTGATGTATATTCTCGACGAACCGAGCATTGGTTTGCATCAGCGCGATAACATTAAATTAATCGGTTCACTGCGGGAGTTGCGCGACCTCGGAAATACTATTATCGTTGTAGAACACGACCGGGAGATGATAGAAAGCGCCGATCATATTATCGATCTCGGGCCGGGGGCGGGTGAACACGGCGGTTTTCTGGTCAGCAGCGGAAATCCCGCTTCGGTGAACGGACGCTCGCTTACAATGGAATATCTCCGGGGTGTAAAAAAAATTGAGATACCCCGGCAGAGGCGGGAAGGAAATGGGGAATCGCTTACCGTTGCCGGAGCTTCGGGGAATAACCTGAAAAAGATCGATGTATCTATTCCGCTCGGTAAATTTATCTGTGTAACCGGTGTCAGCGGTTCGGGCAAGTCTTCGCTCATAAATGAAACTCTTTATCCAGAACTTGCGAAAGCTGTTTACCGGTCGGTAACTGTTTCGTTGCCCCATAAGAAAATCGAAGGGATTGAGAATATCGATAAGGTGATCGAGATCGATCAATCGCCTATCGGACGCACGCCGCGCTCTAATCCCGCAACTTATACCGGTTTATTTACGATTATCCGTGATCTCTATGCACAACTTCCCGAAGCTAAGCTTCGTGGATATAAACCGGGCAGATTTAGTTTCAATGTGAAAGGAGGTCGATGTGAGGAGTGTGAAGGCGACGGTGTACGTAAGATCGAGATGAATTTTCTGCCCGATGTGTATGTTACCTGCGACGCATGCCGCGGTAAGCGGTATAACCGCGAAACCCTTGATGTGACGTTTAAGAATAAATCTATCGCAGACGTTCTGCAGATGACCGTTTCCGAAGCGCTTGAATTTTTCAGTGAATTGCCGCGTATCAAACGCAAACTTCAGACGCTTTATGATGTTGGCCTTGGTTATATCCGGCTCGGTCAGCAGGCAACAACATTGTCGGGTGGTGAGGCACAGCGTGTAAAGCTCTCGACAGAATTATCGAAAGTCGGCACCGGCAATACACTTTATATCCTCGACGAGCCGACGACAGGACTGCATTTTGAGGATGTTCGCATGCTGCTCTCGGTTTTGAATAAGCTGGTGGATAAGGGGAATACGGTCATTGTCATCGAACATAATCTCGATGTCATCAAAGTGGCAGATCATATAATCGATCTGGGCCCCGAAGGAGGTGCCGAGGGAGGATATCTCGTTGCGGAGGGATCGCCCGAAGAGGTAGCGGCAATACCCGAATCGTATACCGGACAATTTCTAAAAGGAGAGTTAACACGTGAGGGGATTGAAATTCCGAAGATCGCTAAACCCGGGAGAAGAGGAAAGTAGGGAAGTATAAATTCTATAATTAATTATTGTAAATGAATTGATGGGATTTGATCTTGGGATGGTTATGATGCGTTTTCCGTCAGTCATAGTGATATGCTTGCTTTGTCGTGCAATCCAAAAGCCCGCTTTTTTGAAAGCTTTAACCGCCCGTTGATGGTTGATACCCGGGAGTTTAGGCATAGATTATCCGACTTCAACGTAGTGTGATTTATCTTCTTTACTTAATAGCTCAACAGTCTCCAAATACGATTCAATCGCATCTTTGATATTCTCCAATGCCTCCTCTTCCGTTTTACCCTGCGACCAGCAACCGGGTAAACCGGGAACCCAGGCAGCATACTCCCCGTCACTTTCTTTAATATTTACTTTATATTTCATTGTTTGGGCTCCTTGATTAGTGAAAAACTTATAATATAAAGGAAATAATACTTATGAACAATTGCAACTAAATATCAGGAGATCTCCGAGCCGACAAAAATGTGCTCTCTGCGTCTATAAAACGCCATTTCTTATTGAGGCCGGCTTTTATACCGATTCGTGGAGTTGTTATTATTTCCGGTGCTGATTTCCTTATGGATTCTTTTGTAATTAAAAGCGGCGGCTTATCGAGCGTAATTCCATTCAAACTTTTATCGATCAAAAATGCCTGACACAATTTCGCCGGACCGCTGAGCAGATCGTGAAGTTTTTCTTTGTTCCGGTGCTTTTTCATCTGGTCGATACCTTCAAGCGGTTCCGCCGCGCGGATCAGTACTGCACCGGCCTGCTTTCCTTTACCGGCGACTACATTAAAACAATAATGCATCCCGTATGTAAAATAAACGTATGAACATCCCCCGCTGTTAAACATGACTTTGTTTCGCCCGGTCATACCCCTGTAGGCGTGTGATGCGGGATCATCGCGGCCGCCGTATGCCTCAACCTCGACAATTCGGGCAACTAAAGGTTTGTTATCGATGATGCGAATGAGCAGAGTACCGATCAGTTTACGGGCAAGCTGTACGGGTGTTACTTCATAGAATGATTTCGGAAGCGGTACGTACTTGTAATCTCGTGTTTTACTCACCGGTATTTACGGGCAAACTCGTCAATGATTTTAGCGATATCCTTTTCGGTAATTCCGCTTCCGAATTCTTTCTGTTTCTTCCCGTTGCCGGGTGCGGGTTGTGATTTGCGTTCGGGTGTTGCAATATTTCCTGCACGCTGCAACAATCGTTCCTCGATTTGTTTAATCCAGTCGGTTTCTGTGTTACCGGTAACAGCCGGTTTCTTTTCGGGGAACGGAGGTTTCTTATTTTCGAATTCGGTGAGAAACGGACGCGTTTCGTAGGCAAGTCGTTTAATATTAATAAGGTGACGTGCCGTAACATTATCCGAAATTATCGAACCGCCTATCGTTCCCGGACCGAGTGTCATCGAAGGTTCGAGTCCGGTTGTATACCCGACCGCGCCGAGCGCTGCCTGTGTGTTGACAAGTATCCTGAACGCCGGCTTTTCAAGCGCAAATTTCATGATAATGTCCTGATCTTCAGAATGGATTACCATCGTGTGACCGATACCGCCGAAATTAAGAAGATCGATGCAGCGGTGACATCCCGCGAGCCAGCCGTCGTCAACGTAGAACGAGAGTACGGGGGAGAGTTTCTCACGCGAGAGCGGTTCTTCTTTTCCCACCGATGTACATTCGGCGATAAGAACTTGAGTATCAGCCGGTACTTTAATACCGGCTTTATGCGCGATAAAGGTAGCAGGTTTACCGACCATATCCGGATTAAGACCGCCGCGCTGATCGAACATAAGACGTTCGAGTTTGTTTTTGTCATCACCGGTAACGAAGTGCCCGCCCCGGGTTTTACACTCAGCCATCACCTCATCGCGCAGCGGAGCGTCGCAGATCAACGCCGATTCGGTGGAGCACAGTGTTCCGTTATCGAATGTTTTCCCGGAGATAATATCCGCTACTGCTTTACGGACATTTGCCGTGCGCTCGATGAATGCAGGTACGTTACCCGATCCGACACCGTATGCCGGTTTCCCGGCGCTGTAAGCTGCACGAACCATCGGGGTAGAGCCGGTTGCCAGGATCACATCAACAAGTTGATGGTGCATGAGTTCATTGGTCCCTTCAATTGATACGGTTTCCATACACGAAAGCAAACCGGCCGGCGCTCCTTCATGTTCTGCGGCTTCCTGTAAGGTCCGGATAGCTTCACGCGTGCATCTCGCCGCCCGCGGATGCGGACTTGCAACGAGTGCATTACGTCCTTTAACTGCTATCAATGCCTTAAACATGACCGTCGAAGTCGGATTTGTAGAC
>SKXH01000085.1 GCA_007128495.1 Bacteroidota bacterium | reverse complement strand
AGGCGGGATGGAATCGTATCCAGGATGCAATTGCACCTTCGACGAAAAAGACCGCCGCCAAAGTTTGGAAGTTTCCTGCACGGCAACGGGTGTACTGGGCTGCCGCCGCTGCCATCGCATTGCTTGTATTCCTTTCGATCCTCTTACTTCGACAACCGGGTCCTCAACTTATTGCAGAGAGCGGAAGCACAATTTCTGTAATTGAATTGGTCGATGGAAGCACGGCAACGCTTCGTCCGAACACGCAACTGTATAAAGTCTCCATCTCCGAATCCCGCCATAATTACGCTCTTTCCGGTGAAGCCCTGTTCGATGTGGAATCTATTCCCGAAAGAATATTTTCTGTAGAGGCCGGTGCCGGAAGAGTCGTAGTAACAGACACAAAGTTTAACATACACGACCGGGGTGAAAGAGCAAGCGTCTATCTTATCGAAGGTGAAGTTATATTTGAGACTATAGACAGACAAGAATCTATACGTCTGTCACCAGGTGAAGCAGCGGTTGTCGACAGGACAATGCGGTTAACGGAACCTTTTACATTCGAACCCGACGAGATAACCGGATGGACTCAAAACAGATTGGTGTTCAGAGAAAGAGAAGCCGGCCCGATATTTGAAGAACTTGAATTTCATTTCAATATCAGAATCGAGGCGCCTGCAGAAATTAGGAGGGAACCGTTGGGCGGTTCGATCCCGCTTGAAAGTGTCGACGAAAGTCTGCAGGATCTCGGCGCCGTTCTCGGAGGTCGATTCATACAAACGGAAGAATCTACATATCAATTCAGAGCAGGACTGTAAGTGATCTCGAAAAACAGAGACGTACCGATATTATTAATGAGAATAGTACTGCTATCTGCGTTATTTTTCGAATTAGTACTCCCGGCAGTTTCGTTTTCGGATATAACTTTCCAGAATACTCCTCTGAAAGAGGTAATAAAACAGATCCAAAACAGAACGCCATACTTTTTTCTTTACCGGGAATCACAGATAGCGGGAATAAGGATTACACTCGAATCGACAGACGAAGAGATTATCAATGATCTGAAAAGTATTCTTTATGATTATAATATTGAACTGACCGTCGACCACGTCCGCTACCAGGTTCTGCTAACCCGTAGGCCAGAAGCTCCTCTGCCGCCCCGATCGGTACAAATTAAGGGACACGTTGTCGATGCGGAAACAGGTGAACGGCTTCCGTTCGCTTCGGTGATGTGGAAGATAAACGACTCCGTACGTGGTGTCGCCGCCAATTCATCGGGATATTTTCTGATTCAAACAACAACCGATCAACCGCGTCTGACTCTCTCCGTCTCGTATGTCGGGTTTAATAGCCGGGAGATTGCAATCGAACTATATGAATCGAACAGGGTAGAAGATCTTACGGTGCGTCTTGAACCGAAAATGTTGAGACTAAACGAAATCGTTGTATCCGAATTTATCGGATCACATCCGTCCGATACATTGTTGACCGGATTGCTCGATGCCCGCAAATTCAGTCCTCTCGGTGAATCCAATTCGATCCGTGCATTACAGGGACATCCGTCGGTTTCAACGGGAACCGCCTTAAACAACGGGATCAATGTGAGGGGAAGCACTCCCGACGGCTTCCTTGTTCTGCTCGACGGAATGACTATTTTCAACCAGAGCCATCTTTTCGGGCTCCTCGACAGTTTCAATGCCGATGCAATTCAAACAGCGGGATATTTTTTTAACGTCCCTCCCGCAAATATCGACAGTCCAACCGGAGGGACTCTCAACCTGATAACACGTACGGGATCACGCAACGAGTTTCGTTACAGCGTGGGAATGAGCAACACAAGCATCAACGGGACATTCGAGGGCCCTCTCGGAGATCACAGCAGTTGGCTGCTTTCTGCCCGGGGCTCGTATATGGATATTGCTTCCTGGTTTAATAACTCCGATCTGATTCAATGGGGCCTTGATATTAACAGACCGAAACGGATTGCATCCGATGAACCCGATTTCACTGACCTGGTGCTCAAACCGGGTTCATCATCAGCTCAGTTCATCGATGTTCATAGCAAGTTCTATATCGAAACGGCAACTGCTGGCAGATTCATTTTCAGCGGATATTTTGGAGGTGACCGGACTTCACAAGATGCACAACGCAGAGTCCGATCACCGGATACAGGCAGACAATTTACGTTCGAAGACGTCAAAACAGCTAATCGCTGGGGAAATGCACTTATAAGCATCACGTACGAGGACGAAATTACAGACGGCATTTACAACTCAACAACGGCGGGGTTTAGTTCATACGAAACCGACTTTGAAAAGGATGATTTTGTTTATAGCCGCGTACATTACGTTAACGGCACCGAAAGTATTACCGTCTTTACGTATCCTTTTCGGAATAAAAGTACAATGAATGAGTTTAAAATTAATCAGGATATTGAATACCGGCGCGACCGGTTTTCAGCCATCGGGGGCGGCACCTGGAAATATTTTATGGGAACATACAGTGAATTATCGTTCGATCATTCGGGTTTTTACGCTGAAACAAAAGCGCATCTTGCTTATGCTTATCTTCAGACAAAATGGAATCCGTTACGCTCTGTGGAACTGAACGTTGGAGGGCGACTTTACTATTACAACCTCGATAAACAGCTTCAAGCGGCACCGAGGGTGCAGCTCAGTGTAACACCAGTTTCCTCTCTTACGTTCAGTGCAGGATATTCCACCAACCACCAGTTTCTGCATCGAATATCTCTGGCAAATGCAACAACCGCAGACGTTTGGATCTTATCTTCACGTGTTGAACCGCCCGCAACTTCGACACAGATATCGGCAGGAATTCAGTACATACCTGACCCCCTTTTCATTTTCCAATTAAACGGTTATGTAAAGGATTATGATAACCTGAGAATGCACGAACTCGATACACCGTCACTGGCCGGGACATTTACCGGCACACCGTGGTTCCATCAGAACACCGGCACCGCGAAAGGTATTGAGCTGCTTGTCAAAAACCGCTGGAGCCGGTATACGCTTACCCAAAGTTACACCCTTTCACGAACGGCATTTACAAATCCTTTTCTCTTCGACGGAAGAGAATATTTTGCCGACTGGGACAGAACGCATACCTATAACGCCGTATTGGAAATCCAATTGGCCGATAACTTTCAGATGTACCTATCGGGGATAGCAATGAGTGGAGCGCCGAATGCACTCGCCACATTCGGAGGGGATCCGGTGAAACGATTGAATGCCTATTACCGGTTTGATACGACCATTTCCTACCACACGCAATTTTCAGGATCGTCAAATCTTGAAATAAGTCTATCGATCTTTAATCTGTTCAACAGGGATAACGTCTGGTACAGAAACTATGCTTTCAATTTCGATGAGACCCGTTCCATTCCGCGGCTCATACCGGTGCCGGTTGACGTGCTTGATCTTGGTTTTCAGCCGTCATTTAAAGTGCAATATACTTTTTAAATGTTGCATCTGCTACGATAAGTATTAGTTGAATTTATTAGTCACGCCTGCCTGCCGCAGGCAGGGATTCCACAAATTATTATGTTTGCGGTTACGTCGCGTTAAATATTTTGTTTTTTAAATCTTGCCACTACCTGTGTAGGATACAAACCTTATTACCTTATTCCTTTCATCAAAATCTTTTACTTGGATTTCAGTTGAATCAGGTAATTTGTTACTAAGGTTTATTGACACGAATAAGGTTATTATTTTGAGAATATTCCTCTATTGATTAATTACTTTTTTACTTTCAGCGTTTATCCGTGTTCATCCACGGTAATTATTTTTTTAGCCGCGGATAAACACGGATTTTGTCCTTTGCGGATACACCACACCGCGTTAGGGATTAATCATCATTATCGTCATCGTCGTCGTCGTCATCATCGTATTTATCTTCGAACGCTTCGAAAGATATTTCGATATTATCGTTAATACGTTCTGTATTTCCATAATCTTTCGGGTCGAGATACTCCCCGTCCTTTCCTTTAAACCAGCTTGAGACATCAATCGAAATCACAAGGATTGAGGTTTCTCCTTCTTCTATTTTTAGCGGCGGCTCCAGATCAACTTCAATCTCAAAATCCTCCCTTGACCTGAACGTAAAATCTTCATTGTTAAAGGTACCTTTTACAACAACGGAATATTTGCCGGTCTCATCCCTGAAATCCCGGTCTTCGATATATACGTCATCGTCGGGCTTTTCAATTTCCATCTCAAACTCATCATAGTAACCGGCCGGAATGTTCTTTTCGGTTAGCACAAGAGGAGTGCCGTCGAGAGGCAGATTGACAATAAAATCTTCCACTTCAAAATCCCCCGTACCCAGCGTACCGTCAAGCTCTAATTCCTCAACGAAGAATTTCACTTCTTCTATCGTGATTAAGTTTTGCGTTGCTTTGGCTGTCAGATCATTTGTTTTCATCTTCATCTGAAGCTGCACCCGGGATGCATCATCCTGGTAGGTATTGATCAGATCACAACTGGTCAGAACGATTGCAGCAATGAGTGCAAGAGACACTACCTTTAAATGTTTCATTATTTAACCCCCTTATAAATGTGATAAATTTTGTTTATTTTGTGTATGTTATACAGATGACTGGCGGGGTACCCCTAATCTTTACCTCTTTCAACAGGGGTGATTTCAAGCAGATAATATGTATTCAGTCCCCATATATCCCCGCTTCAACTCATTCATCACCTTGGTAATCCAAGCCCTGCTTACACCGAGATGACGTGCAAGATCAGCCTGGTTTTTAACGTATCCCTGATCGATTAACTCACGATACCGAATGGCGAGTGAAAGCCGATCCATTTTTGCTGCAATTCTAACCGGTTCGAGCTTTCTGGGAATGCTGAAGAATTTTGTTAACTTCTGTATTACCTCATCACTCATTATAAAATAATTCGACACGAACGGTCCATCAACCGTTAATATTTTCTCTCTATGAGCTAAATATTCGATATTTATGGCGATTTTGAGGATAAAAAAGTTCGAGAAACCGGATCGCCTGTGAAGCGAATAAAAACCGGATGTTAATCCGGCTTTTTTTATTTCCGGAGATATGGACAATGGCCCGCTACGTCTACATCCTGATATCCCTCATCGCCGATAAATACTACACCGGTAGAACAACTAATCCCGATAGACGACTACTCTTCGAAAACACCTCAGAAAAAGAATTCACTGCGCAATATAGACCCTGGACACGTGTATGGGTACACAAATGCTCGTCCAAAGAAGAAGCCATACAACTGGAAAAGAAAATTAAATCGTGAAAGAGTAAGAAAATGATCGAACGGCTGATTGCAGGAAAAATGCATATTTAGATAAAATATAATCTAACTGATCTGTTGATAGACCAATTATTATGACTACTGTGAAATCTCCATTAAGGCGCGACGGACTTTCGATGGAAGTTCAACTAACATGAACATACTCTCATGAAATAGATAATCCTCCCCGCTTTCATCAACCACTCGTAAAAAATCGTCTTTAGCTGCATCGTCATCCGGTAGGATCTGATATTGTGATGGTTATCAAATCAAAGATGTATATATTCTATGGAAAGCCAGAATAGTAAAGTAGAACAGAGCACTGCAGGAATAAATAAAAACGACGCCGGAAGTCATCAATTAATCTAACCCAGGCGTCGTTTATTCTTCCCCGCGTCCAACGTAATATGTCACATTCTATGCTGGAGGAGATCCACCTCCTGCAGGCGACCTACCCTGAATAAGGCGTACTATAACGACAATCGCTGCAATTACCAATAATAGATGTATAAATCCACCGAGAGTAACCCCACCGATTAATCCCAGCAGCCAGAGTATTAATAAAATTATAAAGATTGTCCAGAGCATGGTCATTCTCCTTTAATTGTTAAACCATGAAGCGATTTAATTGCAAGCAGTATATTTTTTTAAAATTTGGACACTCTATAATAACGCTCCATCTATTTACAAGAGGAATATCACTGTAAAATACATTCTTTTAATTTGTAATATTCCGAAAACTTTCTTGTATATCCGAGAGAGTATTATCGATTCCCTGTTTGAGTTTTTCCCATTCTTCCCTGGTGGCATCTCGCATGTCACGGCGGTTATCAGTAAGTTCGTCCCTCCGGTTTTCAAGCTCCTCTATTTGTTTCGATATCTCATCGCGCGCTTCGCCTTCTGCTTCGGCTGCTTCTTCACGGAGATCAGCTATCCGATCATCGATATCATTAATAGCCTGATCAACTCTATCGCGATATTCTTCCACTTCTTCTCTCATCACTTCATTATCATTTCTTTCGCATCCTGAATACATCGGAAATAATAATAGGATAATTATCCCATATATGATAATCCATTGTGAATTCATAAATCCGTCTCCTTAATATAGGTTTGACTGGTATTTTTATTATATTCTCGAGCAACTCTTAATTACGCAGATACTTTCTCATCAAATATGGGAAGGTTATTTACTCATATCATTAATTTCTTTGCTGAGTTCGTCTTTGGTTTTACCGGTTTTTTCCTGAAGTTTACCGAGGAGTTTGTCCTCTTCGCCTTCAACATAAGCAAGATCGTCATTGGTCAACTCGGCATATTTTTGTTTGAGACTCCCCTTTATTTGATTCCAATTGCCTTTAATCCTTAGCTTATCCATGATAAAGTCCCTTCATGCTTGTTTATGATTGAACAGTTACCGTTACTATACTTTATTTTTGGTTATATAAAACAAATTTAATTGGTTGTTTACAATAGACCAAAGGATTGAAAAAGGAATTAGTCCATTGTCAGGACATGGAATTATAATTTAATCATCAAGAAGACTGCTGAGTCGAGGCGATCAACCTGTCGAGAAACTTCACGAAGTCGATTCCGGCAAGAGCTGCTAATCCGACACACTGATAAAGACCACTGCAAGTTTTGGTGCAATTATTATCCATTGACCCCACTTTTTTAGCCCCAGCAATTCGCTGAACCCGCCGAGAATAGTTCCAGCTTGATTTTTTATATTTTTTTTGCCGGCGCCGCCAATTCAAGAACAATTAACAAAATTTTAGTGTTGAAGCGATATAGTCTTTCCTGTAATTTCTGATCGGGACTGTTCTTCCCGCTATGGAATTATTTCAGTCTTGCAACATTAGCAAAATGTATAAGATCACTATCTGAGTATATATTATGACAACATCAAAAAATACAAAAGAAACGACTCAAATTGTCCGTAATACGTTTACAGTCCTGGGTATAGTAATAGCTGCTTTATTTTTATGGCAGATAAGAAACGCGCTATTAATTGCATTCGCTGGCGCGATATTCGCTGTTATACTCACCGGGTTCGCGCAAATCATTCGGAACTATATACCTGTATCGCGAGTTTTGTCGCTCATCCTGGTCGGTATCGTTATAATTCTGATGATCGGTTCATTTACTATGCTGTTCGGTCCGCAGATTGTTGATCAGTTTCATGAGCTTGTTGAAAAATTACCCGAACGGATTGAAGATGTAAAAGAAACCATAGGCGACTGGCCGATGGCAGGTTATATTATAAATAACGAAGAAGAAAATGGCAGAACCAATGAAAATGAAGAAGAACCTGAAGAAGGACTTCCTGAAGAGACAGGCGATCTGTTATACCAATTTGGGATAAATTTTATAGATTTTCTTACTTCACTTGGACTATTACTTGCTGCCGGCATTTACTTCGCTATAGATCCGGATACGTATAAAAATGGCATCACGCTGCTCTTTTCGAAAAGCAGAGCAGACAGAGTGTCTGAAGTGTTGGATACAACAGGTAAAGCATTATGGCTATGGCTGTCCGGACAGATGATTGCAATGGTATTTGTCGGCGTTTCCACCACTATTGGACTTTTAGTCATTGGCGTACCGCTTCCATTCGCTCTCGGTGTGATCTCGGGTTTAGCGAATTTTATTCCGATACTTGGTCCTATTGTCGCATACATACCGGCCCTGTTACTTGCTTTTTCAGTCGATACTAACATGGTAATTTATACAACGCTACTGTATATTGGAGTCCAGCAAATTGAAAGTAATATTGTTATGCCTCTTGTTCAGAAACGGATGGTTCACTTACCACCCGCTATTATATTGCTTAATCTTGTTACCCTCGGATTGATATTCGGAATTCCCGGAATTATTTTAGCAACCCCGCTAACGGTAATTGCCATGGTATTTATAGGCATGTTTTATGTCCAGGACGTTCTGGGTAAAGAAGTTACTATACCGGGATCAGATTAGCCGGACAAATAATATTCGTTCACCAAAAAAAAATGAGACTAAACCGATTTTGATCATTGTTTAACGATATTTTCTTAACGTTCTTTGCTTGCATTCCTTTGGCGGTTTCTTCAACACCAATTAGTCAAGAGTTTCTGAAAATTCCTCGACATCATATCCGCGATCTCGTGCATATTCAACGAGCTTTTTGCCGAGTGCTTTTCGTGCGCGATGTAGCCGGGACCGTACCGTCCCGATTGGTATATCAAAAAACTCTGCAAGCTCTTCATATGTCAACCCTTTAATATCGCACAGAACGATTGTGGTCCGGAAATTTTCAGGAAGATCGGAAAGTGCTCCACTGATATCATCATCGAGCAGGTTCCGGTATAACAGTTCGCGTATATCGGT
>SKXH01000016.1 GCA_007128495.1 Bacteroidota bacterium | reverse complement strand
TCATGAAGGATTGATGATATGGAGGATTGTGACATCAGATAGAATCCATTATCTCAATAGCCATTTGATACTTTTTAAAAGGCGGCAGCATATACGCACCGGCAACCATTTGCTTTGACTCGCGTAAAAATTCTGCTGCCAGTTTCACACCGAGCGCCGCGCCATTTTTACCTGCTTGACGGAATTTGTCGCGAACCGGATCCGGTATATTTATCCCCGGTATCTCATTATGCAGAAACTCTGCGTGCCGGTAGCTTCGAAGAGGCATGATGCCGACCATAACGGGTATTTTCAGATGATCGATCTTTTTCATAAACGATTCCAACGAATGAACCTCAAGGACGGGTTGGGTGAAGATAATTTCCGCTCCCTCCTCGGCTTTCCTCTCCAATTTCTCCAGCTCATAGCCCATATCGTCCGCGACCGGGTTTGCAGCACATGCGACCAGAAAATTCGTTTTCATCCCGATGGAATTTCCCATCAGATCACGGCCTTCATTAAAACGTTTGACAGCACGAATAAAACCGACCGACTCGACATCGAACACCGATGTAGCGTGAGGATAGTCACCGATATTTGCCGGATCGCCCGTAATCACAAGAATATTTTTTAGCCCGAGCGCATGGCAGCCGAGAAGATCCGCCTGCATACCGATCATGTTTCTATCACGACATGCAAGGTGTGTAATAGTTTCCATACCCGTCTCGGCCTGCACTTTATTACAGATCGCAAGCGGTGTCATACGTAAACGTGCACGGGCTCCGTCGGTTATATTGACTGCATCGATACCATTCTTTTTCAGATATGTAGCGCCGTCGGTCACACTGGTCATATCAAGTCCGCGTGGTATATCCAGCTCAACGGTAGTCAGAAACTTTTTACCGATATTTTGCGCAAAAGTCGATCGGTCGGCATCCGGCGCAGGTTCGACTTTATCGGCTTCGGGTTTACGTTCTTTTACATCAAGGTCCATTACACCGGGCTTTACATTCGAAACGGCTTTCTTGATCTCGCGGATATGGGCAGGCGTCGAACCGCAGCATGCCCCGATTATCTTTACGCCCGCTTCCACAAGCTGTTTTGCATACATTGCAAGATAATCCGGCGTGGTGTGATATACCGATCTGCCGTCACGCAGCGTCGGGATACCTGCCGCCGGCTGCGCCGACATTACTACCCCTTCCTGATACATCGATTTAATAATACCGAACATACGCTGCGGGCCAACCGTACAGTTAGCACCAACTACGTCCACACCTCTATTGTGAATATGCTCCACGACATCGATCGGAAAGTTACCACCAAGAATAGCGCCGTCTTCGGAAAATGCTTTTTGGGCAATTATAGGCAGATCGGTCACTTCCTTTGCGGCATTGATAGCAATATCAAGCTCATTGAGACTCACAAATGTTTCAAGCATTATCAGATCGACACCGGTTTCCACCAACACCGATATCTGCTCTTTAAACCCTTCGAGCATTTGTTCTGTAGTCACCTTTCCAATAGGTGCCAATAGCTTACCGGTGGGACCTACCGCTCCTGCGACATATATTGTCTTATTCTCAT
This sequence comes from Bacteroidota bacterium, assembly GCA_007128495.1. Taxonomy (GTDB): domain Bacteria; phylum Bacteroidota; class Ignavibacteria; order T3Sed10-11; family T3Sed10-11; genus T3Sed10-11. The sequence continues at coordinate 7,071 of SKXH01000016.1, read as the reverse complement.
GTTCCTGATAATACCGGGCTACCTTCTGAGCAATTTCTACTCCTTTTTTGTTAAAATCGGCCACTTTGTCCTGTAAATAATAATCGGACAGGCGATATTTATTCGCACCGAATGTATTTGTTTCGATAATTTCGGCACCCGCATCGATATATTCCCTATGAATTCTCTCGACGATATCGGGATTTTTTTCGTTCTGTATATCGTGAGGGAGTTCATCATACTCATACAGATCGAGCAATGTTCCCATTGCTCCATCGCATATTATCAAACCTTCTTTCAACCTATCTCGAAACAGTTTTTTCATATTATCGTAATTATTTTGAAGAAACATACAGTAATTTAATTCGGAGAGAAACTATAGTATAAGTATATCTTTAATTTAATGCAAATTTTGTGTATATTTACAAAATTCTTTTTTATACACAAAATTCGGAATATTGTATTATGAGAACAGTTCAGGCGATTTCAGCCATTTTTGTTTTAAGTCTTATTATTGGATGCGGTTCCGGGCAAAACGATGATGTAGATACTTGGTATAATTACGGTGAGAGTATAACAAAATCCGACTTTATAAACGTTTCACACGCTGTTGAAAATATTGACGGGTTTGCCGAAATACCCGTCGTTGTGGAAGGCACAATTACCCAGGTATGTCAGTCACGGGGATGCTGGATGGTGGTTGAGGACGGCGGAAAATCGATACGCATACGCTTTGCAGATTACGGGTTTTTTGTACCGTGGGAATCGGCCGGAAAATCCGTTCGTGTACAGGGGACATTATCGATGGAAACAATTAGTGAAGAAACAGCGCGCCACTGGGCGGAAGAAGCAGACGATCCCGATGTGAACCCCGGTGAAATCCACGGCGACCAGAAAGTTGTGATGATGATGGCAACGGCGGTATCGATCAAAGATGGGACACCGATTTCAGAGGAGCAAATGTCGGTCATCGGGGATAATGACACACACGAGCGTACTCATTAGTATCCTTCGCGTCTTAATTTTTTAAATTTATTCGGCTGTACCGTGCGAAACAACGATCATGACATACATCTTCTTTTTAACGATCCCCGCAGGTTTGTAGAAACACATCAGAAAACCATTCAATATGTCGTCAACAAATTTGTCCTCACCGGATTTTTTACGTATCACGATCGGGACGAGGTTGTACAATTCGTCAATGAAAAACTGCTGACGGGCAAAATTGAAAAAATGAGAAAACAATACAACCGGAATTACTACGTCGCAACCTATTTGTCGAAAATCATCCACAACCTCTGCCTGGAATACTCCCGGAAAAACAGATCCCGAAACCGGGAGAGTACGGGAATTGACATTTCATCATTAGATGTAACCGAAAATGCGGATGCAGAAAGTAACATTATTATCGAGGAAGAAAGCCGGCGGCTAGACGCCATATTATCTATGTATAACAAAAGCCGGCCCCGTATTGAACTTTTCCTGAAAATACTTTGCGGCGCCGGTTTCAAGGAAGATGAGATTTTGTCCCTCTATCCGGAAGCGAACCGAAAGGATGTGGAAAAATTAGTACACCAATGTACCCCTGCTTCAGATCACGACAAAAAGACGGATAAAGAACTTTATGGAGCATTGACATATTTTATAAATAAATACGACCGGAAGAAAAATACCGCCGATGCTCTCCGAAAATGGATTGCTGCAAAAATTAATGAAATTATCGGGTTATTGAACGGTGATCCGAAAACTGCCCATTACGAGAAGGAAACCTTAAAAATTTTATTCCAATTCCGGAATAAAAATCTCCATTCCAGAACTTCCATATAATATATATTATTAGTAGTATCCAAAAAAGCCGAATAGTATTTGCCTGAAATAACCTTATTTTCATCCGACAGGCATTTGACCGATGATGCAGTTTATTTGTATGTCGATGCCTTAAAAATTGAAAAATTATCCGGGCTGCCGGACGTGGTTCTCGACCACGTACAAGAATGCCTGCAATGCAAGCACTCAATTCAGGAAGTCTACAATCTGGTAAGCGAACAGGATTATAGTCCGCTTGGTCCGCATCCGTATTTAGACCAAAAAAAAACTTCGGCCGGATCTTCCCATAGGATAATAAGGCGCCTTGCAGCCGCAATTGTAGTCGGCTCAGGACTTGTACCGGAAAAGACCGAGCCTGCGCCACCGGATGTAATCGAGCCGGAGGTTCATGTGCAGGAACCGGTCGCACCGGAGGAACTGTATGAAGACCATATCATTCCGTCTTTAATCTATTAAAACCTCGTGGATCAGGCCTTACGGGCACACATGATACTGGTACATACTCCCCAACCGGATGAAGAAATAACCGGCAATGTGATTTTTTCGATAACATCGAAAACGTGATCTGGGACACATCAAGAAATGATACAAATGTTGTATATTCGTCAGATATGGAATTCGGTATTTATTACTGGAGACTTGAAACTGACGATGAGTTGTTATATATAGGTAAATTCATTGTTCCTATTTTACAATAAGTAATGAAAATTTATTTTGTGCTTTTACTAATAATTGATTATATTCTCAAAATCGCTCATGATAGATTATATTGATTTTTGTCCCAAATCAACTAAACGTATCATTTAACAAAGAGGTACATTATGCAAAAATTACACAGTGTAACTGCTTTAGGTTTAATTCTGGCAGTATTCTTTTTATTTACTCCGCAGTCCGGAGCAAATGCACAACCGGTAACCCAAGAGGGAGATATTATAGTAGGTGGTGGATTGGTCTTAACCACAGGTGTAGGTGAACTAGGGGATGCTGAAATTGGTATAAACGGAAACGGATTTTATTCAATCACCGACGAGATAAGAGCTGGTTTGGGTATATCACTCTACTTTGGAGATTTTTCTCCGACCCAAATTAATATTGAGGGACATTACTTGTTTATTAATGAAGACGGGTTAGGCGTATATGCATTAGCGGGTTTAGGAATTTGGCGTTGGTCTTTTGATCTCGGTCAATTCGGCTCTGCATCTGTCTCTACATCAGGTTTGAATTTAGGCGGCGGTGTAGATTATGACTTAGGTAACTTTCTGTTATTTGGAGAAGCAAAACTCTCAACGATCGGCGGCACACCGTTTATAATTTCAGGAGGTATCCGGTTTAAACTCTAAATTAAAAGTTAGTTGTAATAAAAAGCTCCCGGAATTACTTTTCGGGAGCTTTTTTTTATTATTGTATACGTATTGTGCGACGCACTTGCCCGTATAAATCAGCATATATTTAATCGTTAGCAGCACGTGTATAAGTAAAGAGTGCGTCGCACATTAGTGGGGGTTAGCAGAACATTGAATAAGGATGCGACGCACCCTTATTCAAGACATTGTGAGATTACTGCATATACTGTATCTTCCACAACGGGCAGGTGCGTCGCACATGTAAATCAGCATTTCTTCCTTTTAATTAAAAAATACAGCAAGAGTTAATGAATAGGCCGAAATACCGAAATTGGTAAATGTCGGGTGCTCGGTCGTCGTATCACCAACGGTGGTTTTGCTCGATGATCTATCAAACCCCAGCCGGTATTCTGCGGAAAAACTCATTTGATGGAAGATAAAATACTGAAATCCAAATATTCCGCTCAATCCAAAGGTACTTGCAGTAGTCTCACTATCGAACGTAGTTCCTTCTTGTTTATCACTACCTCTACCGTAAAAAACCTGCCCGCCTGTATATACCGTAACAGGACCGGAGGTAAACAGATGATATTGTACACCCGGAGAAAAACCAATAGTAGTCTGGGATTGTTTATTGTCACCCGTTGCCGGTGTCATTCCGCTTCGCCATATATGAAGACCCAAACGGATACCAATATCTTCATTTATATAATATAAACCACCGATACCGGCCAGGGACTGGTTATCCGAACCTATATCTATTCCACCTATTCCAAATACACCAAGCCCTGAAAAGCTAAAAAGAATTGCACGATCGCCCTCATTTATTTTCGGTGTAATTGGAGTTTCTGCCATGGCAAAATTGATCGATATGATCATCACCAATACTGCATATATTACTCGTTTCATAATGGACTCCTGTTGAATTTTGTTGGTTGATTATGGGGTTGAATATGGCGTGGTTTCGCATTTATTCTATTTCTTTAATTATTGGCATAAAACTCAGAAATGAATCGCAGTGCATTTCTTACACACGCAATACTATGTTGAGAGAAAGTATGTAATGGGACGGCGTGTTGCTGGTTACAGTAGGTACAACCGGTATTTGCAGCGGGAGACATTTTCAACCTCCTTACCTACAAATGCGATTTTAACAGGTGATTAAATTGGTTGATAAACCTCAAAAATGGTCATTACTTATATTATCGTTACATGTGGTACCCCTTGCTGAAAATTTTCTCGTCCCAAGGTCAGAATTTTGGCGTGTCTTTCGGGAGCGAGGAATGTTGTGGGAAATTATAGTTTTTCTATATTAATGTCAAGAAAAATAAACGGACTGCAGGGTCTTATTATGTGCATCTACATCAATGTAACAAAATCACTGGCAACCAAAGCATTAATTATTTTGACTTTTAAATACCCGGTTTTATCTTTGTCAAAATTATTGGATATCAAAATAATTGTTTTTAGTATTTGTTTCCTGGCATACTGTGGTGGGTTAGCAGAACATAGAAAAAATGCCCGAATGTGCGACGCACCCTTATATTACACGATCTTAAGTAATCTCCATCATTACTACTTCCCACAACGGGCAGGTGCGTCGCACATAGAAATATCACTCTATCACTTTCTTAATCCGTTCAAATGCCCAATCAAGATCTTCTTTCTTGATTATGAGCGGTGGTGCAAAACGGATCACGGTATCGTGAGTCTCTTTGCACAGCATTCCTTCATCCTTTAACTTTTCGCAATATGGCCGTGCTTTTTCGGTTAACTCGAGACCGATCCACAATCCGCGGCCGCGAACTTCCTTAATTTTTGAGCTCTTCAATTCTTTTAATTTGTTCAGGAAGTATGCTCCTAACTCAGCCGAGTTTTCGACCAGTTTTTCTTCCTGAATTACCTTGAGTGCAGCCCGTGCAATTGCACAGCCGAGCGGATTACCGCCGAACGTACTGCCATGTTCACCCGGATTAAATACACCGAGCACTTCTTTCTTCGATAATACCGCCGAGACCGGATAGAAACCACCCGACAACGCTTTACCGATTATGACGGCATCCGGCTGCACATCCTCATGCTGATAGGCAAACATCTTGCCGGCACGCCCGAGTCCCGACTGGATCTCATCGAGAATAAAGAGTACGTTATTTTTCTCGCATATTTCCTGTGCCTGTTTGAGAAAACCATCGGGGGGAATCCTGACGCCGGCTTCACCCTGGATCGGTTCGGCAAGAAAAGCAGCCGTATTCGGTGTGATCGCTTCCTCAAGTGCCTTTGCATCGCCAAAGGGAATTACCTTAAAGCCCGGAGTAAACGGACCGAAACCCCGGCGAAAATCCTCATCGGTCGAAAAACTTATGACGGTTGTGGTACGACCATGAAAATTACTCGAGCACACGATGATCTCGGCCTTGTTATCCGGGATATTTTTTTTCGTGTATCCCCATTTTCGTGCAGCTTTGATCGCCGTTTCGACTGCTTCGGCGCCCGAGTTCATCGGCAGCGATATATCCATACCGGAAATATCGTGAAGGTCTTTATAAAGAAGCGGTAATTGTTTATTACGAAATGCCCGTGAGGTAAGTGTAAGTTGAGCAATCTGCTCACGCGCTGTTTCGGCAATTTTCGGATGACAGTGTCCCTGATTGACCGCGGAATACGCGGCAAGAAAATCAAGATACTTCTTACCTTCCACATCGTAAACCCATATTCCTTCGCCGCGTTCGATGACAACATCAAGGGGATGGTAATTATGAGCACCGTACTGATCCTCAAGACGGATATATTCCTGTGTGTTCATACATATCTCCTCTATATAGTTCAATTAATCTACAATACAGTGCGGGAATGGATAACCGCGGGGAATTACGTATCCGGTTGTTGCGGGTGTGAGAAACCGGATACCCATTCTTACATACTATAAAATACGAAAAGACGGCGAATTCTTCAAACTTTAAAAAAAGTTATAAATTTTGTACATTAGAGAGTCAAATCATTTCTTTTAATGTTCAGGAGTTTCCTTGTCTCTTATTACCGATGGTACCGGTGTACTTGTCTACCTCATTATACTGATCGGCGTACTGTACCGGATCAGTGAACTCAAATTTGTTGCGCCGTTTTTTAAATATCTTCCACCCGTGATCTGGGTCTATTTTCTGCCGATGATCTCATCCAATATCGGGATCATTCCACAGGATCACGACCTCTATCTCTGGATACGAACGTATATGCTCCCGACGGCTCTGGTTTTGATGCTTCTTTCTGCCAATGTACCGGCACTCGCAAAGCTCGGCGGCAAGGCGGTTCTCACCGTACTTGCAGGTACGCTCGGCATCGCTCTCGGCGCCATCATATCGTTCTCGATACTGCAATTCTGGCTTCCCGAAGAAGCGTGGAAAGGCATCGGAGCGCTCACGGGAAGCTGGATCGGAGGAAGCGCAAATATGGTTGCGGTTGCAACAAGCGTCGGAACCCCCGAAGCGATGCTCGGCCCGATCATTGTTGTCGATACGATCGTCGGGTACGGCTGGATGGGGATCGTTATCGCCCTTTCGGTATTTCAGAACCGTTTGGATGAAAAAAACAAAGTTGACCGGTCGATAGTTGATGAATTGAACAAACGAATGAAAAATTTGTACGATACCAAACGGCGACCGTTAAAGTATATCGATCTCATCACAATGCTTGCGGTCGGGTTCGGTGTCGGATATGCTATGGTAAACATCGGGGAATATCTGCCCGATGTCGGAGCTGTTCTTACATCCTTCGGATGGGCTATCATTCTATCGAGCTTGATCGGCATTGTGCTATCGTTCACCCGCTTATCCGATCTCGAGTTTGCAGGCGCGTCCTCTGTGGGCAGTTTCTTCTTCTACCTGCTTCTTGCAACCATCGGCGCCCGCGCGGATATAGCCGGCAT
>SKXH01000199.1 GCA_007128495.1 Bacteroidota bacterium | reverse complement strand
TCGGTTACATCGCGGATAATCATAGTTGTTTTTTCATTTCCATCTACATCTCTAAACATTGTAGAAGAAATCTCGCCGGGGAATATAGTTCTGTCTCTTCGCACGAAATTCAATTCGCCTACAAAACTCCCGGTTCGTTTTCGCTCTTCTAATGCCGGCTTTAATCTCGGATCCTGCAAATCGACTACGCCCTCTCTGCCCAACCGGCGGAGTTCCTCCTCACTCCTGCCGAACATTTCACTCGCTGCGGGATTGGCAGCAAAAATTTTACCGTCGGGATGTGTCAGTAATATGGCATCTTTACTGTTTTCATAGATAAGGCGGTATCGCTCTTCACTTTCCCGCAGTGCAATCTCTGCTTTTTTGCGTTCGGTAATATCCTGGGCTGCCGCCATAATACCCAACGATTTTCCGGCTTTATCCTTAATCTGACTAAGCGCTAATTCAACTACAAACGATGAGCCATCCTTTCGTTTTGCAGTCATCTCACCGGTCCAATTGCCTATCTCCTGTACTTCTTTAAAAATCCTGAGGGCTTTTCCCTTCGACTGCCAGAACTTTACCGCAGGCATACCGAGTACCTCCGACTCCGATTCATATCCCCACATACGCAATAAAGCGGTATTGACATAGTACAGGTTTCCCTCTGGATCGGCGATGCCGATGGCGTCGATGGCGGCAGCGATCGCCGAGTCTTTTACATATAACGACTCCATCGCCAGTTTATATTCAGTAACATCGTTCCCCACAATAAAAAGCCCGTTTCTATTGTTATTCGCACCGGTATCGGGAATATACAATATTTCATATGTTCTGGTGCCGTTTATTAATTCCATTTCGACTTCGAACCGGTTTTTCTCACCGCGTAACGCACGATCAATATAGGGTCGTACCCGTTTAAAATTTTTCTCACCCATTATTTCCTGCATGGTTTTTCCGGTAACGGTGCCGGCCGGGAGACCGTATGCCTCCTCATACCACGAGTTTGCAAAAGTATATCTCAAGTCGAGATCGACACGGGCGGCTGGCCCGTTAATATTATTGGATATTGCCAACAACTGCCGTTCATTTCTTTTTCGCCCGTCGATATCAGTGTGTGTGCCTATCATTCTCAACGGTTTTCCGTCGGGTGACCATTCAATAATTTTACCCCGGTCGAGCATCCACTTGTAGGTACCATCTTTACAGCGAAATCGAAACTCACTTTGATATATCGACGTCTCCCCCTTTAAATGTTTTTGGAGATCCTCATAATACCGTTGATAGTCATCGGGGTGTACAAGTTTTTCCCACTCTTCATAAGTTCCACGGAGATCTGTTTCATTGTATCCGAGAATTTCTCTCCATCGTGGTGAAAAATAGATCTTATTGGTTTCCATATTCCAGTCCCACACACCGTCCCCGGATCCTTCAAGGGCGAACTTCCACCGTGCTTCGCTCTCCTTTAATTTATTAAATGATCGCAGATTCTCTTCCTGACCGGATAATATCTTTCCGATGAGCACCGTTGCAAGCGGATAGCTGATAATTATCGGTATGCCGATATCCTGAAGAATAGAGATTGCCAGACCAAAGGGAAGCGTAAATATCAGCGCAAGCATTACAATATGTACGATCACGCCGATGACAAGAAGATATTTTGATGAAACCCTTACCCCTGTTTTCATCCTGTGATAATAAAATAAAACACCGATAATTGCCGAAGCTGCGGTAACCAACACCCCTGTAATCATACCGACTCCACCCTCGGCAATGCGGTATGCAACAGCCATCAGCGCTGCAATAGTTACCGAGAGGGGACCGAAAAACAAACCGCACAAACTCACGACAACCGACCGGCCATCAAAGATCAGCCCCGGCCCGAATACCAGCGGATGCATCATGCCGAGAATTGCAACGAAACCGAATAGTACTCCCTGTACGATCATACCTTTGACGGTATATCTGCTCCATCGTTGATCCACAAACCCGGAAATAACACTGAGGGCAACCAGAGTCGCCAGATTGTAGATAATTTCAACGCTGATCATATAGACCTACTTTTCTAATTTTATAATTTCATTTTCAACAAGGAGCGGTATTTTGAGATTCCTGCTTATAACCGGCCGGGTGATCTGCACGATGTTGATGAATGTCCCTTCACGATAGAGACGAAACTCATAAAAATTGGAGAACAGTACATTTGGGAAGGATTCCCGGTCGCGTTGCAGTTGTTTGGTACTAAAAATGCTTTTTATGTACTGATTGAGCATACGGAAATACACTCCACCTAATGAGGAATGTGTGCTATTATTTCAATGTTATAAAAATTATTGAAGAAATCAAGGGAAGCGTTTTGCTATCTCTGCGTTGTTGGGTAGACCACACCGCACATTAATCAATCCCGCAAAATTTCCACAGCTTTTTGATATGCATCTTCTGTACCAAATCCGCTGTGCATGGTGGTTTCGATATACCGTTCGGGAGGTACTCCTTCGAGTTTTTCATAACCGCAATCGTCGATAACAACATATTCCTCAATAAATGGATGCTGGGATAACCACTTGAGGATCTCTTTTCCCCGGTTGGTACGTTTTAAATTATTATCCCATACAAAGGGAGTCACATCAATAACCGGCGGATTTTTAATGCCGGCTAACTTCAGCATCAGAATTAAATTGGCCTTTGGTATGCCCATTCGCCAAAAGGAACTCACAACGATCTTAGCGCCGGTTTCTTTAAGTAACCGGTCAAGATTTTGTACCGCTACCTTGTCAAATATATCCGGCTGAACCGCTGTACCGGAATCAATCGTCGCTACATTACTGGTGTTCCGGCTTGTGACAAGGACTCCTTCAATATCTAAGAAAATCACCTTCATTATCATTTAACTTTAGTTATCGTTTTATTTTATACAGACTCAACTATTGTGCCAGTGCGCATGTTAAAAATTATTAATGAATCCTGCACAAAATCGATAATAAATATTTTGTTCGAATAATTCCTTTTGAAGAATTTAGCAGGTGGGATTGTTATTTTTACCCTATTTCAACAATCTTTTTCGCCGGCGCAATATGATCCTCCACACCGGCACCGCCAGAAGTATTGATATCCCGAGGGCGGTTACGAGAAGATACGTCTCATTTTCAACGGCAAATCCAAAAGCATTTGCAGCGGCGCGGGAAACATTTGTGACCCCCAGCACAATTGTAGTGAATACAACGAGACACATAACAATATTTTTCAGTCCGCTATTTAATCCGGCACTCCCCATTAATGCACGGTCGTTTACGGCAATAAGAAGAAAAACGGCAGCAAACGGCAGCACGATCCCGTTCAACGCCTGGGCAAGAATGATCGCCGGAACGGGCTGCACCTTTGTAAGCCCGAACAGTAAACCCGTGCCGAGAACGATTCCCCAACTAATACGATACCGGAATGAAGATGCGCTCCATCGTGTATCGTTCGAAGCAGCAAGTATACTCCGGGCGGTTATAGCGGCGGCAAGCGGCGCGGTCATTGCAGAGGTAAGCCCTGCCGCGAATAATCCGATACCGAGAAGTACCCCCGCCGCCGGTCCGAGCTGTACGGATAACGTCTCCGATAAAAATTCATAACTAAACGGACCGGCTATCGCTGCCCCGACAACGAGAACCGCCATAGATACAATCCCGCCGAGCAGGACAGCAACGGTCAATCCGAAACGCATCTCGCTTAATGTGTGGCCGCGTGAAATCCCCGATCCGAGAAACAGATTATACGGCACCACAGTGGTCCCGATCAATCCGAGAATCAGCAATCCGGAGCCCGAGGGAAAGGACGGTATAAATCCCCCGGTAAATAACTCAGCCGGCGACGGTCTCAGCATAATGGCAGTGGTTAAAAAACTGACTCCCATTATTCCGACAACGCCGCCAAGCACGCGAACAACCGTTTTTGTTGAACCGGTGTACAATAAGACCGCGGCGACGGATCCGATAATGAGTATCAATATGTATGATGGAAGATTAACTATGAGCAGCATCCCGGCAACGGCGCCCAAAATATTACCTGCTTCGTACGCTAAACAACCGGTGAATATTGCGACAAATACAAACGACGGGAGAAACCACAGGCGGGAAGAATCAAAATACTGTGTTCGAATTGCCTCACCGAGATTTTTACCGGACACAATAGTCAGCCGGGAGCTTGCCTCCTGAAGTACGAGCGTAGCGATCACCGAAAAGACAAGCGCCCAGAGCAAATCGTACCGGTATGCCGCTCCCGCCGATGCAGCGGTCGTAACCGTTCCCGGCCCGATAAACGCCGCCGCTATTACCGACCAAAATAAAATACTGAGTACGCGGGATTTAAATACCATTGTTCGATTGATTATTGTTTATTTATTATTGATTATTGCCTAACGCGGCGAAGCCGCAACCAAACCCCGATAGCTATCGGGGTAAACCACGAAGAACACTAAGAATTACACGAAGGGCACGAAGATTTTATTAATTAATTTTCTTCGTGCCTGCACGCCGGAGTGCATCAACAAAATTTAATTTTTTGCACAATCGTTTCGGCACGCAGGCGTGTTCTTCGTGTATCCCTTCGTGCCTTTAGTGGTTACTATTTTTTTGCTTTTTGTGCAAGGATTTTACTGTTTAGACACTATTCCCTATTCACTTTTCACTATTCACCTCTCACCTCACCTCACCCCATCCCCCTCCTCCCGGGGTTTCAACGATAAAACAATCTCCCGGCCCAACCTCGCTGCCGTCAATAGATTTTAAATTGACGACCGTGCCGTCTTTTCGAAGGATATATTGTCTTCCGGGTTTTCCGGCGCCGCCGCCATTGAGTCCGTATGGACCGGAAGTACGGTGCTGTGAAAGAACCGATAAAGCAAGCGGTTCAAGGAACCGCATCTTGCGGACAACGCCGTCGCCGCCGTTAAATTTACCGGTACCACCGGAGCCACGCCGGATTGAAAATTCCTCAAGCCGCGCCGGATACCGATGTTCGAATACTTCCACGTCTGTAATACGTGTGTTGGTCATATGGTGGTGAACCGCGCTCGCACCGTGAAAACCCTCCCCGGCTCCACATCCCCCACAAATAGTTTCGTAATATCCGAAGCGGTCGTTCCCGAATACGACGTTGTTCATGGTTCCCTGACTGCACGCCGCACGATTGAACGGTTTAAGTAATATATCGACCAATCGTTGACTTGTTTCAACATTACCCCCTACAACTGCCGGACATTGAACGGGATCATTAACGAATATTGGATTTAATATTCCTACGGGGATATTCAATGTGATTGGTTTCATAAGTCCCTCATTGAGGGGAAGCTCCTCCTCAATAAGCAGCCGCAAAACATAGAGTACCACACTGTTTACAATAGCGGGTGTTGCATTAAGATTTCCATCGTGAATTGCACCCGAACCGTCAAAGTTTATAACAGCCGAATCCCCGTTGATATGTATTTTAACACATAACGGCGTATCATCATCGAGATATTCTTTCGACTCATACCAACCATCCGGAATCGAAACGAGGGTTTGACGCATTCTTACTTCCGCATACTTTTTCAGCTCATGCATATAATGAATTACCGTCTCGATACCCGTTTCATCTGCAAGCAAACGAAGGGCGGCGGCACCCCGGTGGTTCGCCGCGATAGCCGCATTGAGGTCGGCAAGATTATCAGCAAGCGCGCGTGTGGGATACTCCGCGCCGGTTAACATTTTCTTCACCGCATCCCATTTCGGCTCACCGTTTTTAATTATATGCATCGGCGGAATGACAACGCCCTCTCCGGCAAGGTTTCGCGCAAGCGGCGGCATCGAACCGGGCACCGAGCCGCCGATCTCGCCGTGATGTGCTCTGCTTGCAACATACCCGATCAAAATTTTATCGTCCGTAAATACCGGTGTAACAACAGTAACATCGGGCAAATGAGAACCGCCGTATGCAGGGTGATTCGTCACGACCACATCGCCCGGTTCCATTGGCAACACCTCACATAACCGCCGGACACACATACCGAGCGATCCCAGATGAACCGGAATGTGCGGTGCATTCACAACAAGTTCGCCGTCCGGATCGAGCAGCGCACATGAAAAATCCAGACGCTCTTTAACGTTAACCGATAACGCAGTTCGTTGGAGTATTGCGCCCATCTCCCCGGCAATGGTTTGAAATCTGCTCGTGAAAAGTTCGAGCATTACAGCATCGGGCCGCGGGAGTGTGGTTCCGTCTGCCGTTTGGCTAACTTTCTTCCCTACCCCGTCGAGATCTGTATTGATCTCGAGCCTCCAATCGTTTTCGATTATTGACGTGCTGTGAGAATCGAGCAAAATAGCCGGGCCGTCGATACGGGCTCCCGCTTTAAGTTTATGACGTTGATAGACAGGTACACCGATCCACTCACCGTTAAAACATACATTCTGTTTTCGTTCAGGTGCCGGACGGTACGATTCGTATGGTACGTGCTCGGCGTGTTCATCCTCCGGTAATTCCGATGCGATGACCCGTGCGGATTCGACCTCTATCTCCCGATCCTCAATCCAATGCCCGTATAAATTCCGGTATCGCTCTTCAAATGCAGCAAAGATATCGGTGTCGTTATCGCACTCGATAGAGAGAACGGATTCCTGTCCCGTAAAGCGGAGATTCAGAATACGGCGCCGCACTTGAATTGATCGCTTATCTACTCCTTCCGAACGTACTTTTTCTATTGCATCACGGTCAAGCTCCTTCCATTCATCCGGAAGATAACGGCTTAAAACACGGAGCGGTTTTAAGTACTGTTTCCCGGAAAACCGTTCGATGACAGCCCTGCCGAGCCCATACGCGCTGAGCAGCCCTGCATCCGCTGGAAAGATAACGGTTTCGATTCCAAGTTTTTCGGCAATTGCACAAGCATGTTGTCCCCCCGCTCCGCCGAATGCAACGAGCACATATTTTGCAGGATCATATCCTCTTTTTAATGAAATATTTTGTATGGCATCTGCCATTCTTTCATTGGCTATCTCTATCAAGCCCTCGAGAATTCCCGTAGTTGTTGAGTCGTCACCGGTTTCGCAGTTCATCCCGGAACATAATTCATTCAAACGATATTGCGCCGCTTTTCTTGAGAGAGGAATACTGAAATTTTCCGGATCGAGTCGTCCGAGAAGAAGGTTCACATCGGTAATAGTAAGCGGCCCGCCTGCACCATAACAAGCGGGACCGGGCATTGCGCCGGCACTTTCCGGTCCGACAGTCATTCGAAGTCCGTCGTATGCACAAATGGAACCACCGCCGGCGGCTACCGTCTCGATCGCAAGTGCGGGAGCAAACAAATGTGCATCACCGACACGCGATTCAAATGTGTACTCAAAATCTCCGTCAAATCGTGCAACGTCGGTGCTGGTGCCTCCCATATCAAATGAGATAATTTTTTGGAAACCCGATTTATTTCCCGTCCGGGCAGCGCCGACAACTCCCCCCGCAGGACCGCTCAGCAAACTATCTTTGCCCCGGTACGATGATGCATGCACCAATCCTCCGGCGCTGGTCATAATAAACAATCTGTCACTCTGAACCGATTTGCCGATAGCGTGCAGATAGGTCTCAATGATCTCAGCGAGATATGCATTGACCACCGTTGTTGATGCGCGCGGTACAATTTTAATGAACGGCGCAATGTCGGATGAACATGAAATATGTTCGAATCCGTAATCCTTCAAAAGTGATGCAAACAATTGTTCATGTTCGGGATTACAGTAACTATGCAGGAACGCAACCGCCGCCGATGAGATACCGGCTTCGCGGATACGTTTTATTTCAGCTTCGATTGTACCGGTCTTCAAAGCTTGAATAACATTTCCCTTCGTATCTATCCGCTCTTCTACTTCAATAACAGATTCATATAACTGCGACGGCTTTTGTACGTGCAAAGCGAACAGTTCCGGGCGCTGCTGGGTACCGATTGACAGTATATCTCCGAATCCTTCTGTGATAAAAAATGCAACACGAGCGCCGCGGCGTTCAAGCAAAGCATTCGTACCGCGGGTAGTGCCGAGCCGTATCATCAACGGCGGGAGATCGTTGCCCGGCAGGGTGCCCGTCGCCAACCGTGCACCGAGTACCGGAGCTTCTTCGGTGGTCCTTACTTCAAAGGAAGTACCTTCCTGAATAGGCACATCGATCTGTTTGTCAAGCGTAATAATCGACGCAGCGGCATCGAACGAGTCGATATATACACCTGTATGTTCTTGTCCGAAGAGATGAAAGCTGAAACCTTTTACAAAATTATCGGGCGCCAGCCACGCTTGTTCGATATGAATAATCTGCCTGTCGATCAGGTTCAGTATCCTGCCGCGGAGTGCGCTGCTGCTGAGTACTTTTCTACGGTGAAGCGTTCCGCCGGGATCACGGGCAAGGATATCGGTGAACGTACCGCCGGTGTCTACACAGATATTCCAGGTTTGATTATTTAAATTATTAGACATAATAGGAATCGTTATGGCAGCGAATCGTAATTGCGGCGCTTACCGAATTCGTCAATGGTAAATGTAACGGCATAGGTAACGCGTGCCAGCGCTCCCCGTACCCGTGCTAACGATTTATAGTAATCAAAATACGGAAACGGCGATATGTCGCCACCGATGAATTCATACTGCTTCACGGCTTCCTCCCAGACCGGCAG
>SKXH01000014.1 GCA_007128495.1 Bacteroidota bacterium | reverse complement strand
TTATCAGGAGTATCGAAGGAGAGAAGCACGTTGGAGGTCGTTTAAAGGCGACTCTTCATCCGCCGGATGGCAAAGCAATGATGTTTAAACCGACAGTTATTCGTGCCGATGAAAATAAGGAGTTCCGGTGGCTCGGTCATTTATTCATTAAGGGTTTGTTTGACGGTGAACATGTTTTCAAAATTGAAAAAGATGAAAACAATAGTGTCAATTTTATTCACGAAGAGTTATTCCTCGGAATCCTCGTTCCGCTATTCAGTCGTATGATCGATAACAAGATTAAAAATGGTTTTAATGCGATGAATGCAGCACTGAAAGTTAGAGCGGAAAAAAGTGAAGCAATAAAAATCAATCAATAATAAATATTCAATAAAAATGTTTCTTGCAAAAGTATCTATAAATCGGCCGGTAATGACGACGATGGGAATTCTTGTATTCATCATCTTCGGATTGCTGGCGTATTTTTCGTTAAGCTTAAACCTTTCACCTGATGTCGAGATACCGTGGGTTACCGTGACGACCGTGTATCCCGGTGCGGGACCAAAAGAAATCGAAACACTGATAAGCAAACCAATCGAGGATGCCGTCGCCACAGTGAGTCTTATCGAGCGGGTTGAATCGTATTCGCTTGATGGTGTCTCGATTGTCATTATAGAATTCAAATTACAAAAGAATGTGGATGTTGCGAATCAGGAGGTGAAGGATAAGGTCGATGCAATTCTCAATGTTCTCCCGACCGATGCCGAGCGCCCGATTGTCCAGAAAGTTGACGTTCGATCGTTTCCGGTTGTCGATGTTGTCTTGAGCGGCGATCTCGATCCGCGCGAATTATTTACAATTGCAGATCGTCAACTAAAGGATCGATTCTCGCAAATTCAGGGTGTTGCACAGGTAAATATCGTCGGCGGGCAGGAACGGGAGATACGCGTGACGCTCGACGACCGTATTGTTTACGAACAGAACATATCTTTGCCGCAGTTGATGCAGGTGCTGCGGTCAAATAACATGGATATACCGGGCGGTTACTTCTCGCTTCACGACCAGGAATATACGGTACGGTTGAGCGGTGAGTATTCAGATATCGAAACGATAGAGGAAATGTCGGTCAGTACTCCATTCGGACCGAGAAAGATCCGCCAGTTCGCACGGGTGGAAGATTCCGGTAAAGATATCCGAATGCGTGCGATTTATTACAACAAAGAGATGAACGTTCGCGATGCGAATGTTGTCCGGCTTGGAATAGTGAAAAGTGCAGAAGGTAATACGGTCGAAGTTGCAAAAAGCGTTCGTTCGATATTGCCGGAACTCCTTGCAACACTCCCCGAAGGAGTCACGCTGGAGGTGGTGAATGACGAGTCGAATTTTGTTCAGAGCAGTCTCGATGATACGATGAGCAACGTGTTGCTCGGAGTACTTTTCACCTCGCTGGTACTTCTTGTTTTCTTACACGATTTCAGGTCAACCCTGATCGTTGCAATGTCGATGCCGACGTCGATCATTTCTACCTTTTTACTATTGCAGATGTTCGGTTTGTCTCTCAATATGATGACGTTGATGGGATTATCGGTATCGGTCGGTGTGCTTGTGGCGAACTCGGTAGTAGTGATTGAAAATATTTTCCGGTATAAGAATTTAGGCAAAAAGAATAAGGAATCTGCATTTTTCGGAACATCCGAAGTTACTGTCGCGGTTCTGGCGGCTACATTAACGAATATTGTTGTGTTTCTGCCTATCGCAAATATGTCGTCGATGGTCGGGATGTGGCTTCGTGAGCTGGCGCTTGCCGCTGTGTTTGCCACGATATTCTCGTTAATTATGTCGTTTACATTGACGCCAATGCTTGCATCGATTTTGCTGCCGGAAAAACCGAAAAAAGGCAGAATGGGTAAATGGTTCGATAAATTTGAATCGCGTAACACGGCAATCTACACCAGGATCCTGACAAGGGTTTTAAAAAATAAAAAAGTAAGCGCGCTTGTAGTGATATCTGCATTTGTCCTGTTTATTGCTACAATGGTTGGTGTCGGACCGCATATCGGTGTCGACTTCTTGCCGGCACTTGATGACGGAAAAATCAGAATCGAAGTTGAACTTCCCGAAGGTTATAATCTTAATGAATCGGCGCGGGTTCTTGCTGAAATCGAGGAGCGGGTGAAAGAATATCCTGAAGTCGTGCATATTTTGACGGACCTCGGCCGGCTCAGTTTTCTCGATTTAGGTCCGAATATGGGAATGATGACCGTCCAGCTTGTTGATCGAAGCGAACGTGATATCAGTGTGGAAGAGATGATTAGCTTGTATGTTGAAGATTTTTCGACTGTTCCCAACGCTCGCATTAAAGTGTTTAATGCAACCGAGTCGGGTGGCCCGGGCGCGCCGGTGCAATTCTACCTGCTCGGGTATGAATTGGAAACGCTTGAGGAATTAAAGGGAGATATTGTCGAACTTATTCAGGATGTGCCCGGTTTAATAAATTTTGATAATACATCGCGTGCAGGCAAACCCGAATTAACCGTATATCCCAGACGCGAGCTGTTGACCGAAGCTGGGTTAACAACGATGGATCTTGCGCTAACGCTCCGGGCATCTATCGAAGGGATGGTTTCATCGCAGTACAGGGAATTGGGCTACGAGTACGACATCACTGTTACATTGAGCGATGAATCTGCGAACACACCGGAGAAGATCGGTAATATCCCGGTTATCTCACCAGTTGCAGGTCCGATGCGGTTATCGCAGGTAGCGGATGTGGAATTCACAACCGGATATACAAAAATATTGCATCGCGATAAATATGTTACTATCTCGTTCACCGGTTCACCCGCCGCGGGTGTACCATTAGGTGATGTTACCGGTGAGATCGATAGACGGCTTGCTACGCTGGATCTACCCCCGGGATACCGGGTGGCGTGGGGCGGCAACGTACAAATGATGAACGAGATGGTCGAGGATATGTTGTTTGCGTTTTTCCTCGCTGTGTTGTTGACATACATGTTGCTTGCCGCAATACTCGAAAGTTTCTGGCAGCCCGTGCTCATAATGATCACTGTTTTGCTTGCAATGATTGGTGTAATTCTATCATTATACATTACCGATACAACATTCAGCATTACATCGCTCATGGCAATCATAATGCTTATAGGAATAGTGGTAAACAATGCGATACTCATGCTCGATTTTACAAATAAGCTCAGACGCGATGAAGGAAGACTTCCAAAAGAAGCTCTGTTAACGGCGTGTCCGATAAAGTTGAAGCCAATATTAATGTCAACCACGGCAATTATCCTCGGTATGACACCGCTGGCATTGGGTATCGGCGATGCCGGAACAGAATGGCGTGTGCCGCTGGGTGTTGTGGCAATCGGCGGTCTGGCTGTATCGACGATGTTGACGTTGTTTGTGATTCCGGCATTCTATTATTTAACCGCACGTGAGAAGAGCGAAATTAAAGAAAAGTTGACGGTATAACACCCTTGCTCGTCACTTACCGTAAGGGTTGGAAATGTAAAATGTGGGTTTAGTGAGCGGGTAGTAAATAATAGTGACGGGCAAGATTCGGGCAAGATTTAATATCATCGCTTCTATTGTAGAGTGCAAAGAGGGAAATAGAAAGATGATTATAGAAAATGATACAAATAAGTATTTCAAAGAGAGGTTCTTTGTTACTCTACGGCGGGATGGCGCTGTTGGTTGTTATTGTTCTCTGGCCCGTTTTTATGATGGCATCCAGAATTGACGGACCGATTGAAGAACAGCTTTTATTGCTTTGTTCCGACTCGTCGTTGTATCAGGTAAATTTCTTTATAGCTTCACTCATTGCACCGGTATTTCTGTTCATAATGATTGTTCTTGCATTATTTATGGAGACCGGCAAGAAAACTCCCGTACTTGATATTCTGGGTACTGCTTTTCTGATCCCCTATCTTATCCTTGTAAGCATTTCATATACATCCCAGTATGTTCTTCTTCCGTCCTTGCTTGAAGCACATAACACGGGAACGGCTCGATTATGGTTCTTTGATAACCCGGGTTCAATCGCGTACTTTCTAAATCAACTCGGCTATCTGTTTTTAGCGATTGCCATGTGCTCGCTCGGATGGAAATATTTGTTTGAAACGGGATTGTTTAAATTTGCAGGAATACTTCTGTGGTCATCGGGAATTCTATCCGTTGTTGCGTTTGCCGGACTTGCGATCGGAAGCTCTGCCTTAAATGCGGCAACATTTTTAAGCGGGATACTTATTCTTCCCTTTGCCATTGTTGTGGTATTTATAGGTCGGAGGATGAGACATGAAACTATATACATATATCAAAGAACTTAAAGAAGAATTGAAATGAGAATAATTACATTATTAAGCGGATTGATTATGTTTGCTCTCACCGGATGTACATCGTTGGAGAAAACCTATCAGATTGAAGTGAATGAAGAGATCCAAAAATTCGCGGGACGATTCGTGAATGAGGTGTTTACCGAAGAGGATATTGCTATTCTTCCTCCTTCGGTCAAAAATTATTTCCGCCGCTGCGGCTATATCGGAAAAGAAAAAATGATAAACGCAGAGGTAATCTGGGGGGAGAGTTACATCAAAATGGCGCCGGATAAAAAATGGATGAAATTAAAAACGCACCAGTTTAATTCCGTTCCGGAACCGATGCGTGCCGCATACATGAAAGCCAGAATATACGGGATATTTCCATTTGAAGGCAGGGATATTTATTCAGCCGGATACGGAAATATGCACGGCCGGTTTTTGAAATTGATTAAAGTGATTGATGAAGAAGGGGATGAACTGACCACATCGGCATTAATTACATTGCTTGCCGAAATATTGTTCATACCGAACTATGCGCTTCAGGGCTATATCGAGTGGACTCCTGTCGACAATCGTACCGCAATAGCAACTATTTGTCATGAAGGACGTACGGCAAGCGGAATCTTTCACTTCGACGACGAAGGGCTTTTTCGCTTGTTCGAATCGAATGACCGATTCTATATGACCGGTGAAGGCAAGTACGAGAAAAGGAAATTTTCCGTCTCAATTGAAGAGTATAAAGAAAGCAACGATGTGTTTATCCCCGCAAAAGTCAGTGCAGCCTGGCATCTTGACAGTGGCGAATATGAATACTGGCGGGGAACGATTTCACATATACATTATAACATTCACTAATATGAAACGATCGATAATTGTCTTGATTATAATTACCGTCGCGTTCAATCTAAACGCATCGGTTTCGGATAGTTCCGGGTTCAAAACACAGATATTGCCGCTGCCGATTATCGCATACACGCCGGAAACCAATCTCATTTTTGGCGCAACGGCATTCGGTCAATTTAAATTAAGGGGCTCGGGACTCGATACAAGAGCATCGAATATCATAGCATCAGGTACCTACACACTCAATGATCAATACCTGGCGCAGTTCGATCATGCAATATTCTTTCCGCAAGAAAAAAAACTGTGGACGGGAAGTATTCTGTTCAATAAATTTCCTCAAAGCTTCTGGGGTATCGGTCCGAATACGAGTAAAGAAGATGAAGTACTTGTCGATCAGCACACGATAATGCTCCGGCAAAGAATATACACGAAGGTCGGCTCCGGGCTTTTTACCGGACCGTCAATACGGTTGATCAGACAATTCGATGTTTCGTTCGAGACGAAGGATGGGGATGTTGTTGAATATCCCGATATGTTCGGAAATTCAGGTCACACGGGTATTGCTGTGGGGTGGGGGGTACTGTATGATTCGCGAAATAGTATCATAACACCGGTACGCGGTTATTATCTGGAATTGAATACTCTTTTCCAGCATAGTAGTTTAGGAAGTACCTTCAGTATTGGAAGAATCGGGTTGGACGGGAGAAAATATTTCCAACTAAATTCCGGCGGAAACACAGTACTTGGTCTCCAAATGATATCCGAACATGCATTCGGCGATGTTCCGTTCGACCTGGTTCCGCAGATAGGAGGGATGGTTATTCTCCGGGGTGTCTATCAGGGGCGATACCGTGATCAAAATGCCGTGTCGGTGCAGACTGAACTCCGGCAGCATATCTACTGGAAGATAGGCGCTGTTGCATTTATTGCAGCCGGGAATGTCGGACCATCGATATCAAATCTATTTGATACCGGATGGAAGTATGCGGGAGGGGGAGGCATCAGGATTAATATCGGTAAAGCCGAAAAGACTAACATTCGCCTGGATTACGGCGTCGGACCGGATATGTCGGGGTTTTATATTACATTCGGCGAAGCATTCTAATATTAAATGGTGGCAGCCACTGTTTCGTTCTTTTGATGATCATTATGACTGAGTTCACCTCCAGGATAATAATTATCCGCATAAGCATTAAAGAGAAACAACCGTTCAAATCACCGCAATAGAGATTTATTATTATGGTTGATTACCATTTAAAAATTAACGATTTTTGAATTCCCGTATGATCCATATTTTAAATAGTGAAGATGGAGGGTGTAATGACTTTCAATAAATTTATAACGATAATTTTAATTGCAACTATATTCACACCTGTACACCTATTTGCGACTGATGACCTCCGGCCGGAAATAAGAATACCCACCGATCCCGTGATATCTCTTAATTTCGGAATGTCAGATCTATCATTGAAGGATTTTGACCATACATTTGGTAATCTGGGAATGCTGGAATTGAAATTAGGATTTGCATCTCTTGATCCGAAACGCGGCGATACCAAAATACTCGATTTAATGCAGCGGTATTTATCTATTGCACATATATCTACCAATATCGGTAACGGAGCAGAAACCGGTGAATTAGAGTCATCTGTTTGGCGAATTGGATTGGTTAGCGAAAACGGATACGGGTATACACTGTCATCTACCTCTTCCACCCCGTCTATCATCCTGATGCATTCGAGAGGTGTGGCCTGGTCGGATGTAGATATCGATCAACCTCTAAATCCACCGCAGGATGGATTTCGGCCATCCAGATTCGAAGATGCGGTACGATTTGGTTCGATGACCGAAGCAGGAGTTATGGTTCAGCTCAGCAATGTCCTTTCGGTAAACGCATCATTTGAAAGATCGATAGTGTATGAACGCCATCTTTTCTGGAAATGGATCGGCAGCGTGGTTATTGAGGGTGGCGCTCATAGTTTAATTGACCGGTTTGTAGATGCCGTATTTGATTCAACGCCATCTGCCGGTCCTGTGGTAAATTTTCTGCTTAAAAACGGATTGTCATATGCACTGTATGAATTACGCAGAAGCGATATGAATTGGCCGTTCGATACGGCTGCACCGTTGCATCACGATACATTTAAAGTCGGTGTGTCATTTATTTTTTAGAGAATATGGAATTTTTGGGATAGTCTCCGGCGTTATAATCTCAATTGAAGTTATACAAGGAGTGATTGAGATGTCCCAAAATGTTTTAGTTGTATATGCGACCAAATTCGGCTCTACCAAAGAAGTCGCTGAAAAAGTCGGTGAAATAATTGGTGCAAAAGGCATACCGGTTACGGTACGAAAAGTCAATTCGGTAAAAGATATATCACCATATTCTTCCGTTATAGTGGGTACGGCGATCAGAATGGGAAAACCTGTCTCTGAAGCTGTTTCATTTACAAAAAAATTTAAAAACGACCTTCAAAACAAATCTGTCGCTTTCTTTTCAGTCGGTTTGTATATGAAGGACGACACGCCCGAAAATCGTGATAAAGCAAAGAAGTGTTTGATGCCACTTCTGGAAATAATCGACAATCCTATAAGCATCGGACTCTTCGGCGGTAAAATCGACTATAGTACGATGCCGCTGCTTTTACGATGGACATTCTCAAAAGATAAAACGGGAGAATTAAGCGAAGGTGATTGGAGAAACTGGGACACAATTACCGGATGGGTTGATGAGCTGCTGCATGATTTGCGTTCGTCAAACGTTGCTTAAACTTCCCCGACCTCTATTTTGACAATTTCTTAAAAATTTCTAAATTACAATAAAATTTTGTACCTTTCCATAAGCACCTCATAAATCAGGTAAATACTTTTTCAGCGTACCGATACGGAAAAAGTTCAAAATTTTAATGTATAAAATAATATAGAATAACTATGAAACTTTACCACATTGACGCCTTTACCGATAAGCCGTTCAGCGGTAACCCCGCAGCCGTTTGTTTTCTTGATGAACAAAAAGAAAATTCGTGGATGCAAAAAGTTGCGATGGAAATGAATCTTTCGGAAACTGCATTTGCCTTGCCGAAAGAAGACGGATATGAGCTGAGGTGGTTCACCCCCACGACAGAAGTCGATTTATGTGGACATGCCACGCTGGCTACTGCACACGCTATCTGGGAAGAAGGACTTAAACCACGGGAATCAACGCTTGAATTTTATACACAAAGCGGTACACTGACAACAAAATATGCAGACGACTGGATCGAAATGAATTTTCCCTCCCTGCCTGCAAAAGAAACTTCGCCGCCTGACGGTCTTTTAGAAGCACTTCACGTCAAAGCGTCATATGTCGGTCAGAATCAATATGATTACCTCGTTGAAGTGACAACGGAGGTTATGCTCCGTAAGATACGACCTGATTTTCCGAAACTTGCACGCATAGATATGCGGGGTGTCATTGTTACTGCCCGTTCGACCGAATATGATTTCGTGTCGCGCTTCTTTGCGCCTCTTGCGGGAGTTTCGGAAGACCCCG
>SKXH01000154.1 GCA_007128495.1 Bacteroidota bacterium | reverse complement strand
CATCGGAAGGTGTGACTCCTCCATATGGGCCGATAACAGGAATATTACGCGATTATCTCCGTCAAAATAACCTCGATACCATCGATTGCGGTTCACTGACTCCTTATCTATACTGTTTGCTTCCTGAAATCGGAGACAAACAAACACAACCCGATGCAGACACACTTATCGAAACAATTATCAGCGCATTAAGTGATATAGTTAAACAGGAACCTTCGGTACTCTTTCTTGATGATCTCCATTGGGCGGATAACGCAACATTACATGTACTTCCGATGATTGCGGAACGAACCCGCGAGCTCCCCCTGCTTATTCTCGGAACATACCGCAGCGACGAGATTCCCCGGGGACATCAATTACGAAGAATGAGAAATGAACTCCGCAGACGACGACAGCTCCATGAAATTATCATTGAAAACCTTACACACGATGAAACGGAACACCTCATTACCCGTGTAACAGGTGCGGTACCCGCTCCATCGCTCACGGACGTAATATATGAAAAGACCCTGGGCGTACCGTTGTTTGTTGAAGAGCTGTCAGCCGTGCTCACTTCGCATCACCGTCTTGAGGAAACCCATGAAGGACTTGCTTTACCCGAAGGAGCCGGCATTCCCGTTCCCGAGAGCATACGCGATGCGGTGCTGCTCCGTCTCGATAATCTTGCCGAAAGCTCGCGCGATCTTCTTGAGATCTCGGCTGTTGCCGGAATCGAGTTCGATCTCGAGCTGGTTACAAACCTTGCACAAACCGATGAAGCGCTCGCCGATCTGATCGAGCGCAACTGGATCGAAGAAATTGCACCGGGACGTGGTGCGTTCCACCACGGTCTTGTTCGCGAAGCAATCTACCACGAAATAACATGGTCGAAACGCCGTACACTTCACCGGCGAATCGCTGAATATCTGGAATTCAGCGGGACATTACCCGAACAAATAGCGGAACACTGGCTCGCGGCAAATGAATTATCAAATGCACGAAAAGCACTCATCATATCGGCAGAACGTTCCTGCGAACTTCACGCGTACCGCGATGCAGCCCGCGCTGCACACCGGGCACTCGAGAACTGGCGGGAAGGTGAAAACGAAGAATTGCGTTTACAAACACTCGAACGGCTTGCACAATGCGCCCAGCTTAACGGTCAACTGGGAGATGCAGTACGTTCGCTTCGGGAAGTCGCTGATAGTCCCATCGTTAAAAAAGATCTGATGCGCTATGCACAAACATTGCGATCACTTGCTACGGTGTATGGATTACAGGGAACGTGGGAGCACTATCTCACGGCGCGGTCGTCTGCAGCCGGAGCATATGAAAAAGCCGGGGCCTATGCCGAAGCTGCAACGGAATGCCTCTCGGCGGCCACCCGGAATTATGGTATGAACAATATCCAACCCGCTATTGAACTCAGTATAAAAGCATACGATCTCGCAGTTAAAGCCGGACGACCGGATCTGCAGGCACGTATCCTCAGTCTCAAAGGTAATGCCCTATCGGCAGACGGTAAACTCGACGAAGGGATAGAAACAGTACACGAGGGACTCTCGCTCGCCTTACACCATAACCTCCCTGAAGCCGCTTCCGATGCTTATAAGCGACTCGGCGATTCGCTCGAGGCAGCGTCTCAATTTTCTTCGGCAAGCAAAGCATACTATTCTGCCTATAACTTCTGCAGAAATCAGGGCGACAACAAGCTTGCCCAGCTATGTCTTGGCTGTATGGCGTATGTATTATTCCGCACCGGTGAATGGAAACAGTGCAACGATGTTTGTCAGGAAGTGTTAGATGATCCTGAATCGTTTGATGGTTCGCTCTCCCTTGCATATGGTATGCTGGGATTTTTAAATGCATATCGAGGAACGTTACGCGCTGCCCGTAAACATCTCAATAAGAGCATGGAGTTGGTACGGAAGCTGAACATCGAAAATTTGATCATGGGTTGTCTGGAGGGACTTGCCCTGCTCGATGAGCTGGAGGGAAAAGACGACTCCGCCGCCGAAAACTATCGACAGTTAATGGAATTACGTGCCAAAATGGACGACCATCACTACGCTCTTCCGGCATTGTGTTCCGCCGTAACATTTTTTGCAACACGGAGTTTAGAAAAAGATGCCGTTCTTTGTTCGAAAGCCCTCGCCGATATGGCAAAAAGTTCGGGCAATATCGAAAATCTCGGTGTTCTGGCCTACGCTCTCGGTGAAACGGCACTGCTGAATAATAACACGAATGAGGCGATACGGCAGTTCGAACAGGCAAGCGAGCACTTTGAAAAACTGGAAACGCCGCTAGAACGATTAAAGGCGGAGTTCCGTCTCGGTGTTGCCCACAAACATAACGACGATCATAAAAACGCGATACTCCACCTCCGGAACGCATACAACATAGCAAAAAACCTCGGATGCCGACCTCTTGCCTCACAGATCGCCGATGAGCTGGATACGCTCGGCGAACCGACAGGCGAACAGCGCAGTCCTGAAGCCGCCTCCCGTGCCGCATACAATGGACTGACGCGCAGGCAGGTGGAGATACTACGTTTAATAACCGGCGGTTTAACCAACAAAGAGATTGCCTCGAAGCTTTACCTCAGTCCCCGCACTGTTGAAATGCACGTCGCAAACATACTCGACCGGCTGAATTGCCGGAGCAGAATAGAAGCGGCAAGGAAGGCGGAAGAGTTGGGGGTGGTGGAGTAATAGCAATCGATTTTTTATGTATGTTCTATCAACCCAATTGATGTGTTCTCTGACGACTTACCACCGTTTCATTCTCGTCCGCACGAGCAGCTTATCGATGGTGAATAACGTAAACGCCGCACCCAGCAATTCCGATTTGAGATGTAATGCATGATCCCCGAAATATCCAGATGAATGCCATTCTGACAATAACGGTAGTATATACAACGAGCGGTAAATCCGATTTACTTATTAAGGTCCGCAGACAGAGTTTATCAAATTATGGCAGGTACGGTATCCCCTATAGAAAATTACCGTATATCAAGCGGTAAAATACCGTATTTTTCCGATTGTTCGCCCCCTTTATATATGCTATTTTGCTACCGTAGGAAATAACAATTAACCAAAATAAGGGAGGGAAATACTATGTGTACCATGCACCAGATCGACACACAAAAGTCCGAAGCATTTGCCGAGAACATGATCGGTATACTGAACCATGCCGCGCTCGGTTTGATGACTTCCATCGGGCACCGCACCGGATTGTTCGATACAATGAAAGACCTGCCGCCGTCAACAAGTAAACAGATAGCCGATACCGCGGGATTGAACGAGCGTTACGTTCGTGAGTGGCTTGGCGCAATGACGGTGGGACGAATAGTAGAGTGTCATGTTAACGGAAGCAACGGAAGAGAACCATTGTACTCACTACCTGCAGAACACGCCGCCTTTCTCACACGCGATGCAGGAGAGGATAACATTGCGGTTTTTGCACAATATATTCCGTTGCTGGGATCGGTGGAGGATAAGGTCGTTGAATGCTTTCATAAAGGCGGCGGTGTACCGTATTCCGAGTTCAAACGGTTCCATGAAATCCATGAGGAAGACAGCAGCATAAGCACCGTCTCATCACTCACCGAAGTCATCCTGCCGATAATACCAGGAATCACAGAACAATTGAAACGCGGTATCGAAGTACTTGATATCGGATGCGGCAGAGGGCGTGCTCTGAACAGACTGGCTGAAGAATTCCCGAACAGCACCTTCACCGGTTACGATCTGTCGGAAGAAGCCATTGCATACGCCCGCGAAACGGCAAAGAATAACAACGCCACAAATATCCGTTTCGAAGTTCGCGACCTTACAACCTTCGATGACGATGGTCCGGAAAATCAGTACGATTTCATCACCTCATTCGATGCGATACACGACCAGGCACGTCCCGACCGCGTGCTTGCCGGTATTTTTAAAGCGCTCAAGAACGACGGCGTTTACCTCATGCAGGATATTGCGGGCTCAAGCAACGTGAACGAGAACTTCGACCATCCAATCGGCCCCGTTATCTATACGATCTCCACGATGCATTGCATGACCGTCTCTCTCGCTGCAAACGGTATGGGGCTCGGTGCAATGTGGGGCAAACAAAAAGCGCTCGAGATGCTCGAAGCAACCGGTTTTAAAAACATCGATGTAAAGCAACTTGAACACGATTTCCAGAATTATTATTACATCGTGAGGAAATCATAACCAATAAATATCCAACCGCTAAGACCTGACAGGTTTTGAAAACCTGTCAGGTCTGCATGTTGCCAATTTAATTCTCCTGTGTATTTATACACATTTGATAGAAAAATAAGACATTTTCGGCTATATATATAGTTAAAGAGGAGGCACATATGTTAAAACAGATAGAACAATGGCAGATCGAAGGCAACGCACCCGAAGCATACGAGCGGTATCTCGTACCAGCATTTTTTGCATCCTGGGCTGAAGAACTTGTGCATAGAGCAGACATAAAGGAAGGAGAACAAATACTCGACGCTGCTTGCGGCACCGGTATCGTTGCACGGACCGCTGCATTACACAACGGTAACGGAAGCACTATCAGCGGTATCGACGTAAACGAGCAGATGCTTTTGGTTGCACGAAACGTCTCATCCAAGCTCAATGTGAAAATCGAATGGCAGCAGGGTGACGCAGCGGCGCTGCCGTACCCGGACAGGAGTTTCGATGTGGTCTTCTGCCAGCAGGGATTGCAATTCGTTCCGGATCCATCGGCGGTACTGCGGGAAATGTACCGGGTGCTTGCTCCGGGAGGTCGCCTGGCGCTCAATGTGCTGCGGCCGCTCGAGCATAATCCCGTCTATAAACCGTTGTCCAAAGCACTCGAGCGGCATGCCGGAGAAGAAGCCGGCGCAATGATGCGCTCACCGTTTCCGTCGTGGAGTATCGAGCAGCTTCGCGATCTGATCACCGACGCAAAATTCGAAAAGGTAAATATCACGTCGGTGATCAAACAGGTGCGGTTTCCGTCGGCAGAGGAATTCCTGCGGCAGGAGGCATCAAGCTCGCCGCTTGCAGGTCCGATCGCCGAATTAGACATCGATTCCCGGCAGGCACTGTTATCTGAACTCGAAGAATCACTACGCGATTATACCGATGATGAGGGAGTTGTATTCCCGATGGAAACGTTCATTGCTGTAGGATATAAATTATGATGTCGATACGCTAAACGGATCTGGCGGCGACATGCGACATTATGTAACGGCAAATCAGAAATCAGAGGTCAGAGATCAGAAGTCAGAGGTCAGCAACTTGAAACCTGTCTGTCCGCATGCTTTTTGGCGGAGAACCTGTCCCCCCATACCATTGCTTTTTTCCAACATAATTCTCTATGTTATTACCATAAGGTAATTCCAACTCAGGCGACTGGACACATCCCAAATCACTTCGCTGTCAAATCCATTCGGATATTGCCGCTCTTTGGGATAAAACGCAACGCATATGTAAATACTTGCTATATCATTCGAGGTACACATGTCAAACAACAAAACACCGGAACAATTAAACCGCAGAAAATTTCTGAAAGTTGCAGGTGCGGCAAGCGCGGCAGCCGGAGGTCTCGGTATCGGTTTGTGGAGCGTGGAGTCGGGTAAAGATCCTATGTCCCACACGGGAGAGGAATCTTTTCAAGGCGCCACCCAATACTTCAACAGAACAAAATTCGAGGTCGATCTACCGCCGTATGAGAAGATCGGTCCCACACGCCGTGTCGATGCTCGCACGGAAGTCATCTTCTCCCGCATCGGCAGATTACGTCAGGAGTGGGATGATGAGAACGGAATAGACGGACTCAGCGACGATCTGAAAGCGTATTATGAAAAACATCCGCATTATCTTAAATCGGACCTGGAATACTTCCGGGAAGTTCTTCCCAAATGGAGAGAGGACAGACAAAAATATCAGGACAAATATGTATTGACGCACGCGTGGAATAACGCAATGGGCTCCGTCTGGCCGCCCGGTATTCCGGATTCGGAACCGCCCGAAATCGCCGACTTCCCGTGGACAGCACCCGGTCAACTGGCCCGCAAATACAAAATGAAAAGTCCGGAAAAAACCGCAGAACTCATCAAACAGATGGCGTACCAGTTCGGCTCGACGCTGGTCGGCATCACCAAATTGAATCCCGACTGGGTGTATAAACACACCATGCGAAACCGGGGTATCGACGTGAACAAACCGCTGGATGTCCCCGAACACTGGGAATACGCAATCGTTGTGGGCACGCCGATGTCGTGGGATCCTTTTTATGCCAATCCAACCTACGGCTCGTCCCGTGAATCGTATGCAAAAACCCGGATCGCCGCCTATCGTCTCGCGGCATTCATAAAGGAACTGGGATATGCAGCGCGGCCGCACACACCCGCCGGCGATTACGATCTAATGGTTGTTCCCATTGCCATCGACGCCGGATTGGCCGAACAAGGCCGTCACGGCGTGCTCGTTACGCCTGAAATGGGATCCAATATCCGGCCGGCTGTGGTCACCACAAATATTCCCGTGAAAACGGATAAGCCAATTTCATTCGGTGTGGAAGATTTCTGCCGGACATGTAAAATATGCGCGGATCAATGTCCCACCGGTGCGATCTCCACAGAGGATAAGGTAGAAGTCCGCGGTTACCGTCGCTGGCAAATCGATATCTCGAAATGTCATAATTTCTGGTATTCGAATCTGGGCAATGTCGGATGCCGGCTGTGCCTGACTTCCTGTCCTTACAGCCGGAAATCAAACTGGCTGCATCGCGGAGCAATGAAAGTATCGGCCAATGATCCAACCGGACTTTCTCATGGAATACTGACCGACTTGCAGCAAAGATTTTATCCCGCACCCGATGCTGAGAAATATTTTATCCCGTCGATGGGCGGCAGCAACGCATCCTACCGGAAACCGCCACACTGGCTTCAAGTTGATGAATATATCGATTTCAGCGGAGGTGCAAAATGACTATTATAACAAGTGGTTTATTCTGGTTTATTCTCGGTATCCTCTTTTGCATTGCACTTGTTGGATTTAAGATATGGATGGAAGACCGCGGCGTAAAAATGGTCTGGTGGAAATGGGGTTTAACCGTTATCTGGATAGCGTTCGCGGGATTTGCCATTGCCTTTGCGGGAGTATCGATCGGCGAAAATGAAATGACCGCCGCCGGGATGGGCGGTTTGATTTTCGGTATCGCGGTCATCGTCTCCGGTTTCATTTTCTGGCGGCTGTTGCACCTCGGGAAGGCATAATATTAGCGGATTAAATGAAGATATCTCAGTGTTAAGCATCAGCGGAGGAGATGGGAGAATATTATTCAAGTTACGAAGATACAGGCATCGATGATTTATGAATATTTTCTAAGAGAGTTCTTCAAGCTCAACGTTTTCCAGCGTCGATGCAGCATACGCAAGTGCCGCTCTTATATCTTCATCGGTGAGCCCGGGATAACCACGCTTCAGATCATCTATGGATTCACCGGCAGCGAGCTGGTTAATCAAACCGCTTACAAGAATTCGTGTGCCTTTGATTACCGGCTTCCCGCTGCATATTAATGGATTTATTTCGACACGATCACGGTAATTCATACGACATCCTTCTTATTTATTTCAATAATACTTTGTTTATTAGTAAATATCAAGTTTATAACGTACGGATATTGCATATGATGAGATTGAATTACAAAAAGAGGAGCTGGACGACCTGACACTCAGCAGGTTCAAAACACGCTATTATATGCTCCGGAATGAATACACCACGTTGAGAATATTTTTTTATTCCGGCAAACGTGCAATTGCAGTCCTTATACGATTTTCATTGAAGGAATCAACCCAGGCAAAGAGCATCATATCCTGTATACGCGCCATACGGGGATATCCACTGGAACGGTCGTCACTTATCACGGCAATTTTTTCTAAAGTACCGGTACTACCGTCTGAATTTACGCGGCGTACCATTAAAGCCGCGTCCTCTTCCATAATCTCGATCCACATCACGATCGCCGAACCATCGTCCAGCAGTTCCACTGCGACTCTACCCGACGGTAATCCATCATCGACCCGCACCGGTTCACCGAATGTTTTACCGCCACCGTTCGAGAAGGCGACGTTCACTCTGGCATCGTTATCAGCGGCGGTATACCACGCCGCTGCGACATCGCTCCCGTTTGCAGATAACGCCGGACCATTTACCGGACACCCGGGAATATTCCAGCCATCGTTGTATAACGGGTAGGGATCCGACCACAAACCGTTTTCGTACCGGACGAGCGATATATCCCGTATTTCATCTTCCGTCCGGTCACGATACGCAATGAGAACTCCGCTATCGGTTTCAGTAGCTGCGGTCGGACAGCATTCACAAACTCTTCTATCTAATAGCAACTCTTCTCCAATGGTCTTATCAGGTTTTATGATCGTCGAACGGAGGTGCATATTCCAGCCAGCATCGGATGCGTGGCCGTTACCGGCAGCTCCGGCATATTCTGCTTCTCGTCCGTCAAGCCACACAAAACCGATGCCACCATCGGGGTGATTAAAGAACGACGCAAAGCCGTGTTCGGATTTCGTACTGTCACGATGCGGTGTGACGGGATCACTCCATGACATACCGCGATCACCGGAGAGACTCATTCGCACGTCGTATGCAAATATCCATTCTCCGCTGCTTTCCAGCCAATGCGCCGCAAGCCGGTTATCCTCCGACAAAAAGATCGACGGCACATCCGCCCAGTTCACGAAGAAAT
>SKXH01000279.1 GCA_007128495.1 Bacteroidota bacterium | reverse complement strand
TTGACATTGATTTTAGATTTGAAAATCGTCGGTTTGCATCGAATATGAGTTTCGGACCGGTAAGTTTAGATTTTCATGGCGGATTGGAATACAGCGTCCGTAATCTTTTCGCCCTTCGTGCGGGATATAATGATATCGGCAACCTGACATTCGGTGCGGGGATTCATTTACCGAAACTCGATCTCGATTATTCATTTGCACAATTCGACGGTACCGGTCAGCTCGGTAATACTCATCGCATCTCGTTACGCATTACGTTATCCGAAGACCGCTTTGCGCGAAAAACTGATTAAATTACAGGAAGAGTTGTATAATGAAAACTACGATAGTACAAACATTCAGCTTATTATTAATTATTTTAATCATTTCCGGTTGCGGTGAAGATCCACAGGAACAGGCAATACGGGAAAAACTCGATCAACCGATATTTTCAACACTTGCCGAAGAGCGGGAATATGTGGATAGTTTAAACGGAGTACGCTATTATAAAGATGAGTGGATGTTAGAGAGCAACGACTCACCGCTCAAAGATGAAGTGCGGGAAGATTTCACCGGACTTAATTATTTCCCGGTGGATATGAATTATGTATTTAGAACACGGCTGCACACATTTGAAGACCCTGAAATAATCACGATCGGAACAACCACCGGCGATAATCGTGAGGCTATCCGGTACGGTTATATCGATTTTACGATCAATAATGAAGAGACTCGCCTGTATGCATATAAATTCACAGCTCATCGCGGTACAGAGTTGGAAAAATACATATTTATTCCTTTTAAAGATGCAACTTCGGGGTCGCAAACGTACAGTGGCGGCAGATATATGGATATTCAGGAAGAGATCCCCGGTGTAGTGCTTATAGATTTTAATGACGCCTATAATCCGTATTGCGTATACAATGAAATCTACAGTTGTCCGATCCCCCCGAGAGAGAATCATGTTGATGTGGCTATAGAAGCGGGCGAGAAGAAATTTAATTTATGAGAAAGATAAAAATAATCTAATATATTACACGTCGGCAAAGTCGATGGGCCGAACACCTTCAGGGAAACCCTCTTTTCGCATGTCGATTAATTCATAAATAGTAGTACCTTCTGTTTTCCCCTTCACGACAATTGTATCCAGCTCGCGTACAATAACATAATCTTTTACATGCTGATATGTGTTGTGACTGATTATTATATTCGTTCCATAATTTTTATTCGTTACCTCCAGACGTGCAGCAAGATTTACGTTATCGCCGATTACCGTATAGTCAAATCGTTCTTTACCACCCATATTTCCCACGATCATTTCCCCGGTATTAATGCCGATTCTCGTCTGTAAATTTATTTTCTTTTTATTCTTATCGCTGCCTTTTCCTAATTGATTTAACGCCTGCTGCATTTCGATTGCGGACAAACAGGCATAGTAAGCGTGATCGCGGAGCGGAATAGGAGCTCCCCAGAAAGCCATGATGGCATCGCCTTCATATTTATCGAGCGTACCGATATTCTTAATGATTATGCTGGTCATTGCGTCGAGGTATTCGTTCAGTAGGTCAACGAGTTCTTCGGGGGGCAGCTCTTCGGATATGGATGTAAATCCTGCTATATCGCTGAAAAGAACGGTTAATTCTCTTCTCTCTCCGCCGAGACGCAGTTTATCGGTATCGCTAATCAGTTCATTGACGATTGCCGGACTTACATAATGACCGAAAATCGATTTGACCATTTCCTTTTGCCGCCGCTCAGTCAGGTATTGATGGATTGTCGTTCCGAAATAGCCGAGAATTACAGACGTAACAGGACCGACGACGGGGATGATTAAATTTTTGTTGATGAAGTACCAATCCGCTGAGTAAAATACGAGATAAACAGCCCCGGCAGCAATCAGTATTGATATGATCTCAAGCAGGAATTGATGCCGGAACTTGACTGCCTTTATAACTGTGATCAGCATAAATAAAATGAAAGCAGACAAAATGACTATGAGTGAAGCCGTGAAATTTGAAACCGGCTTCAGATAGTTATTGTCGAGCATTGCCTGTATCATATTCGCATGGATCTCTACACCGTACATCTCATTAAAGTCGGGCGCTCCCTCGGGATGTACCGGCGTTGAATGTAAATCCTGCGATTCGGGGAATACCGGCCCGATCAGCACAACTTTATCCTCAAACGGATTCGTCTCAAGAAAATCGTAGAAAATATCAAGGTCTACTCCATACCGGATTTCATCAAGGGTAGTAAAAGTTTCATCGTCTATCACATCTATCAGGTCAAAGTGTGTGAAGGTACCCGATGGCCCGTAATAGTTAATATATACCGTTTCTGCCATGCGGGGAATAGTGCGGTCGCCGAGTATGAACTTATTATTATCGATATGCGGTTGAGTGAGAGCGTCGCGTCCGTCGTAGCGGTTCAGTATTGCCGTACCGAATGACGGCATCATACGAGCTCCGCCGCGGGTTAACATTGAAACCGGATACCGTCGAACTACCCCGTCCGGATCCTTTCGCATTTGCACAAATCCTAATGAACTATCGGCTTCAAAGAATATGTTGCCGAACGTGTCACCTTCTTGCACGATAACCGCTTCGGCTTCGCCGCGCCGCTCGATACCGCGGAGGATACCCGCCAGGACAGTATTCTCCGCTTCTTTAATTTCATTATAGAGCACTTCGTCTTGTTCGGGTTCCTGATATACCGGTGTGTCGAATATAAGGTCGATACCGATGACTTTGGCGCCGAGTTTATTAAGGTTACGAATTGCACGTGCGTAATAGTGTCGCGGGAAAGGATAAGGATCGGGGGCGGTTTCGAAGCTTTCGCGGGATATGCCCAAAATGACCACATCCAATTCGGTGCCGTCGCGCACAAGCGGTCCGCGTTGATTGAACCGGTGATCGATGGTGGAAAGATGAAGTTTATGAAATAATCCGAAATTGTAGAATGTATCCTGAACAAATATAGTAACCAGCAAACCTATGCACAACCCGATTACAAGTCGTTGACTCCAATCCTTTCCGCCACTGATTTTCAGTTTATTTTCTATCATATATCGTAACGAAGCATAAGATTCGAGACCATATCATCGCGGTTATTCGGATTCACAAGATAATCTGCCTGAAGAACGACCGAAAGATTGTGCATGAAATAATATTGCGCCCCTGCCTGATAGACCGTCCGGTTGTAATCTCCGAATGTCGGGATGAACGATGCATTGAGTATGAGGTCATTTCCGAGCAAACGAACCTCGCCGCCGAGGATAAGATTATAGTAATCGAAATCGGTTTGAACAAATCGACCCTGCTCGTTTTCGTTTTCCGGGGATTCAAAAAATGGAATTTTACTATGGTAAACACCGAGCCCGATGTTTGTTCGCAGCGGCATGTCGTCAAATCGGCTGTTTATCATCGCAATTATATTATAAACGTCCACATCGGCGTTGCGGTCTGTTTGATCGTCACGAAGAGACATATTAAATGATAACGAACCGTTATGGTGTGCCCCC
This sequence comes from Bacteroidota bacterium, assembly GCA_007128495.1. Taxonomy (GTDB): domain Bacteria; phylum Bacteroidota; class Ignavibacteria; order T3Sed10-11; family T3Sed10-11; genus T3Sed10-11. The sequence continues at coordinate 22,361 of SKXH01000279.1, read as the reverse complement.
CAGAAAATATTATGGGCCAATTGTGTAAAAAACCGGTTTGTGACATCGCGGATTGCAGTTGGCTCGAAGAGTTCCACATTATTATCGTTTTTATAATATCCATACCCGACCGTAATCGATGGTAAATCGCGGCGCGGGTAATATGACACGGAAGCATCATACCGGTTGAAATGTGTCGTATGTGCTTTTGTGTCGTGCAAGTTATCGCGCAAACTCTCGACAGAGACATCGAAGTATAATTGATTATCCATGAGCCGGAGCCGGTCGCGCACCCTGATACCCTCCACGTCGCGTCTGAGAGCCGTCAAGCCGAATGAGTTATAATCGTTGCCCCGTCTGATGTATCCGAATTGAAAGTTGTTCCCGAAATAATTTAATCGAAGATTAAGATCGATCGCAAGGGATGATAATTCCGTCGGATCGAATGGAACGAGATATTGATTGACCGTGATAAAACTTTGTAACGTGGATAAAGAAAATATGTCCTCGAGCTGGTCGACGGCCTCGCTGCCCATAAGGTCCTCCAGCTCCTCCCGCGTGAGGTTCCCGCGGGAAATGTCGGTGTTCTGCATGCTGCCCGCAATCTCACCGGTAAACTCTATTCTCCTCCGGTCGAGTGAGACCCGCAGGTCGCTGCCGACGACCAGGTTTTCAGCCGGACGCCTGCCGAATTCCACGGATCCGATATCATCCTGAGAGTGGAGATAGGTGAACCCCATTTGAATAAAATCACGGCTGCCGAAGCTCGGCCGGATTGCTGTTAATGTCCGCGTATGTGTCCCGTGGCTATAAAGGGCGTATGTTGAATCGTCAACGAGGGTGCTGTTGGGAGGAGGTTGAATCGCAGAACCATCTTCACCGAATGCCGATATCCGGTCTATCTCGCTTCCCTCAACACTTCGAATTGTTTGGCCTGTTGCATATTCAAGATTAAACCATCCGAGCTCGAGCTCACCGAAAAAGCCGCGCAGTCGTCTGCCGTTCATTATCAGCGAGGGAAAACGCGGATACGTATCGCCTGCATGTAAGCGAAGCCAGGGCATTTCAGCCGAAAAAGAGTACCGGTTTTGCGGCTGCCGGAAGCTGCGTTCCTCATTTGTTACGTGCAGATTTGAACGGAAACGTATCCATGGCAGTGACCCGTCAAATGTTATGGTGCTGCGATTGTACCACGTCGATGTGCCCCCGAATGTCTCGTTACGGGATTCACCCCGCATTGAGATATCGTAGCGAAAATCTTCAGTAATGGGACCGATTGCGGGAGAACCGGTCAGATTGAAGTTCCAGTTCAGAGAATGTTCTTCACCGGTATTTACTTCGCGAAATGTTAAATGTATAGTTTTTTCACCTGATGAAAGATTGAGGCCGTCGATATTTGAAGGCACAGCGATGAGTATATCGTCGGAAAATAGTGTGTGACTTGTTATATCTTTACCGTCTATAAACACCTGTGTTTTATCTTTGTCATAATTTTCGAGTACCTCAAATAATGATACCGATATGACCAGGTCCCGGAATTCAACAGTTTCATTTTCTTGCGGACTGAGAATTGTGATATTGTCTCCTGACACTGTCACCGATCTTACAGGTGCCATTTCGGGATTATATTCGGGATCGCTGACAGGATACGTGTGTTCCGAGCCGTCATGTGAAATAAGTTTAATGTAATACTCAATATGAGGCGGTGATACCCGATCTGCCGGTATTACAGCAGTAGCCGAATTTCCTGAAACCGACATCTCAACAGGATTATATTCTGAGGACCCGAACGGCCGGTACATTAAATATATTTCCTGTATTTCCCCTGTGCGTAAAAGGTGGGCGCGTATTTCAAGGGGACTATCTTTCGTAACTTCCTGGTGATTTACAAATAAAAAATAATCGGATGGCTGTGCATTACTATACAATGAAGCTGCAAGCGCGATGATAATTACTAAAAAAACACGCGGATTTAGCATTAACTCCTCGGATTGTACTGATACTTGATATTTTATTGATCTGTTTTATCTTCTTCGTATTCTATGATTATCGTGCGCGCATTTCCATCCTCATCTATCGTGCGTATCTCGATAGTTCTCTGCTGACGTTCTACCGGTGTTTCGTATAGCTCGTCATCCGGATTTCCGTATTCCTCAAGATCACTTTCGGTGATCTCGCGTTTTTCCATAGTTCCATCGGGAAATGAAAAGACAATTTCACCGCTGTTTATTTCAATGTCTTCTCCCGATATCAGGTTCAATAAATGAGCAAGTCCGGTTACCAGCAGGAATATGTCGGGGCTGTCCGGTCGCACAATGAGTATGCCGGTAGAGCCGCGGATCGATGCGACAGAAGTGGGAGTTGAAAATTCAAAGCGGTCGGATTCTTTTTTACTGATATCAAAACCAACCGCCCCCTCATCTATTTCAATATCGCGATGATAGTTTTCCCTGTCACGTTCAGCATACACCGTCACTTCGGATAATTCCCGGATACGGAGTAAACTGTTGTCATAGAACCTGATTAATGAAAAGGAACCCTCTCCCGTTTTCACGACATCTCCCGAATTGAGAAGATCGCCGATATTGGCGGGCTGCCAGTCTATTGCCGGTGATCGACGTTCCACGATCTCCACGACCCGGTTGACCAGCGCTATGGTCGGCCGTTCATCGTTATTTCCATTATCCCCGGCTCTGACGGGAGCTTCCGGTTGAGCCATGAAAGTTAGGAACAATGTAATAATAAGTATTTTGTTCATACTATTCCTGAATTGAAACGTTCAATATTTCCGGATTATTTACACCGGCACGAATTGCATTGATGATCATCTGGAGTTCCTCAGTGGTAATTTGCGCTCCATCGAGAAATCTTGCTTCGATATGTTCGAAGTTTCCCTGTTCAATCTCTTCGACAATATGAGGATGTTCATCTTCTAATAATTGTTTGAGCTCAGACCACAGGATGTTGTACCTGCCCTCCTGCGATGGATCGATCACCGTAAAAGTATGGAGTTCGCTGATAATCGCTTCTTCTCTGTTTGCGCTTGTCCTATATACACCTTCGAGATACCAGATATACTGTTTGCCGGGTTCGAGAGGCCGGGCATCGGCTCCGGTTGACGGATATGTCAGTTGATTATTGCCCGTAACTCTTTTCTCCAGATGGGGGATCCCGGTGATGGCTTCTTCGGGAGAACGTATGCCGGGACGCATCTCGAAAACGCGCACTACCACATCGCGTGTATCGGAACGCCATTGAAAATGCGGGAACTGTGTTACAATCCGGTCACCGTCCATCGGACTCAACAATTCGACGCGTGTGGGGTTTCTTATTTCTAATTGAATAGATTGAGGGCCGAAAACAAGACTCCTTGGTTGGTATGGTTCAGAATCGCTTTCAGTGTGGTAAACTGTAAAAGTAATGTTATATATGCCGTCGGGAACGCGTGAGGTTGCACGAATCGCTTCGACGATTTTTTGTGCAGGCCCGCTCTGTCTTGACAAGTCGATAGTTTCTGCACTAAACATTTCGAGTCTTCCACCTTGCGCGAGATCCCGGCTTGTGAAGAACTTTGGCTGTCCTGCTTCAATCCTTATCGGATGCGTTAATCCTGAGAATAATTCAACGTCGCCCTGAACAACATCGGTATCAGCGGTAAACTCAATGCCAAACATAACGTTTGCCGCTTGATCCGATGTGACGTTTATAGAGAAGAAGATCGGACCCTGCGGTGAAGTCATCAGATCCTGCAGGTTGAATATAACATCACCGACATAAAAAACATCAACATCTATAACCTGCGCATTGAAGGTGATATTTACATTGGGCTGCGGTTGTGCTTGTACCTGCTGATATGAACTTTCAGGCAATTGTATGCCCAGCAAACACAATGATATCGCTCCCTTTAGAAGTATTTTATACAACGACTTGTATAGTCGCATAGGCGCCCCTTATTTTGTATGTTGGTTGTTACAACCGCATAATATCATTATATATGACGAATGCCATTAATGCAAGTATAAGCACGAAACCTATTTGCTGCAACGCTATCTGCACTTTTGCAGGAACCTCTTTCCCGACAATCATTTCGTAAACCAGGTACATCAGATGACCGCCGTCCAGTACCGGAAACGGTAAAATATTGATGAATGCGATCGTGATGCTTAACAATCCGACAAATGACAGGAATGCAACAATGCCGGCTTGCGCCGTTTGTGAGGCGAGATTTGCGATCATTATCGGCCCGCCCACATTTTCACTGAATGCAAGGGTCCCGGTAATCATCATCCATATCGATCGAAGCAGTAAACCGAGCATTTCGAACATATCGTTTATTCCCGCGGGAATTGCAGCAAAAAAGCCGTATTGGATATGGCGTACCGGTCCGGTATAATCCCTGCCGATGCCGATCCCAATGCGTCCTTCATCGGTGGGAACGACACTGCCCATTAACACTTCGCCGTTACGTTCCCATTCGATAGTTATTTCTTCTCCTGCGTGGGCAGATACTATCTGTATAACTTGTTGCTCGTTTGTAATTCGCTCGCCGTTAATTGTTACAAAGCGGTCGCCCGCCTGCATACCGACTTCCTCGGCAGGAGAATCTGACATCACCTGGGTTGCAACTGCCCTGGTATGTTGCTGTACGATGCCGAATTGTTCCTGCGGTGAAGATATATTCTCCTCTGCCGGCAGCGTAAGGGTTTGCTGAATACCGTCACGTTCTATGATAAATGTAAGTGGTTGACCTATTGCCTCTGCGTTGATGATGCGTTGCACTTCACCCCAATGGTTTATTTCCCGGTTGTTTATTTGAACGATCTTATCATCGGGTTGTAGTCCGGCTACATACGCCGGTGTTTCCGGGGCAACATAGCCGATCGAGGTGGTATCTTCAACATGCTGCCCTTGGGTGAAATTGATCCCCCAAAAGATCATAACGGCAACAATTGCGTTCATCAAAACACCGGCGCTGATGACGAACATTCTTTGATAGATTGGTTTCGAGCGATATTCCCACGGTTGTGGTTCCTGCTTTTGAAACTCGGTATCCATACTCTCATCGACCATACCGCTGATCTTTACGTAGCCACCGAGCGGAATTAGCGCCAATGTGTATTCGGTCTCGCCGTATTTTTTACTGATGAGTTTCGGTGGAAAACCAATCGAAAACTTTTCGACCCGCATTCCGCACAGTTTGGCCGCCAGAAAATGTCCGAGTTCGTGGACAAATATAATTATTCCAATTGTTATCAAAAAGTAAAAAACGGCAGAAAGTATATCCATAAAATCACTCGCTCCTTAAATCGTGTTGTATTAAAGACCGGACCCGTTGTCGCGTCTCCCGGTCTGTTTTTTCTATAATTTGTAATGTCGGATTCATAATAGTCGTATGATCGTTCATTGCCTTTTCTATAAATTCAGGAATCTGCATAAATGTAATTTCATTATTTAAGAATGCATGCACGGCTATCTCGTTGGCAGCATTCAAAACTGTCGGCAGAGAGCCCCCCGCCCGCATTGCTTCGAGTGCAAGGCGAAGGCACGGAAACTGCTCTATATCCGGTTTGCGGAACATCATTGTACCCATTTCGGTAAAATTCACTCGTTCAAAATTCGAAACCGTTCGTTCGGGATACGTGAGCGCATACTGGATCGGAATTTTCATGTCCGGTACACCGAGTTGTGCTTTCACCGAGCCGTCTATAAACTCAACCATCGAGTGAATGATCGATTGCGGATGAATTACCACTTCAATTTTATCTGCAGGCAATCCGAACAAATGGTGCGCCTCTATGACTTCGAGACCTTTGTTCATAAGTGTTGCCGAGTCAATGGTTATCTTATTTCCCATTTGCCAGTTCGGGTGATTCAGCGCTTCATCAACGGTAGCCGTTTTCAATTTTTCAATCGGTGTGTTGAGAAAAGGTCCTCCCGATGCAGTAAGTATTACCTTGGCAATTGTTGCCGGGTCCTCACCTATCAAACATTGTAAAATGGCACTATGTTCACTATCGACCGGGATAATTGAAACATTATTATTGCGTGCAAGTTCCATGATCAACTCGCCGGCAACGACTAACGTTTCTTTATTCGCAAGGGCGATATTTTTCCCGGATTTAATTGCTTTGATAGTAGGTCGAAGCCCTGCAAAGCCGACAAGTGAGCTGATCACAATGTCGGTATCGTCCCGCTGGACGAGTTCTTCCACTCCTTCAATGCCGGTAAGGATTTCGGTTGTACCGTTGGTGAGTTTTCGTAATACCGATGCCGCACAATCGTCAATTACGGCCACCCCACGCGGTTTATATTGCGAGATCTGCTTTTCGAGCAGATCAACGTTTTTATTTGCAATTAAATATGCGACCGTGTACCGGTCAGGATTTCGTGCAATTACATCGAGACTGCTTGTTCCTATGGAGCCGGTCGATCCTAAAATTGCGATATTTTTCATTCCCTCATGTCCGAAATTCAATAATTTCTAATCACCTAAAGGTAGTAAAACCTAAGCACGAAATCAAGAAAATCATTTTTCTCTTAGCTATTGTTTTTATTTAATTTATTGCAAATTGGCGCAAGGATAAACCAAATTTTTATGCAATAAATTTGACTTTTGTTAAAATTCTTTTAGTTTATGGTATCTTGATGTAAATCAATTGAGATTTTTTTTCCTGTCATATGTCAATATTTTTTACCCGTCTTTAATATATACAAGAAGTAACAGTAGTAATTGCTTATTTGATTGTATATTGCTTTTAAATAAAAATAATGTTGAATTAATAAGAAGGTAATTGGTGAACATTTTTTACAATAAGATCCAAAGCCCAAAATTATGCCCGCTAAGGTTGAGTTCCGAAACTTGCTACACCCATCACTTTACTTAGCGCTTTACACTGAGTACAATACAACGCAAAATCGAGTATATGTGTAAAGTTTGAAGCGGATTATACTATCGTGTGTTCATTCATACGGCCATCCCGAAAAGGATGGTTAATGTAAAATATAAATAAATAAACAATAAAAGGAGGCAGTAAAATGCAGTTTATACAGAGAATGTTGATATTTACTCTGACAATATTTTTAATCAATTCAGGAGGAATCCATAGTGTTGCACAGGCAGATGATGAGGGAGAGGCGTCGTTACATGTTGGCGGCGCTGTGCGATACAATTTATTGTTAGCAAGTTACGAAAGTGATATAGACGCGAACAGTTCACAGTTTACGTGGGATACCTGGCGGGTAAATGTGATATACGATAATCCGGGAGGAATCGGTCTTAATTTTGAATATCGTTTTTATCCGACTTTCGGTACCCACTTCATCAAGCAAGGTTGGCTACAATATGATTTTTCTGAATCAACCCAGATGCAGCTCGGTGTAACACAAACACCGTTTGGTAATCTCCAGTACAATTCACATAACTGGTGGTTCAGTCTTCCGTATTACGTCGGCTTGGAAGATGATCACGATATGGGTGTAAAAATAACCCATCAATCCCGTAACTTCCAGTTGGATTTTGCTTATTTCTTCCAGCCGGAACCGGAAGGACCGTCATTTGGTGGTGAATCTAACTTTGGCTTCGGCGGAGCAGGGCGTTATTCATACGATGTGATACCCGCAGGAAACGCGTCCCTCACAGAACGAAACCAATTTAATATCCGCGGTGCTTATCAGTTTGATGGCGGTGAGTTCGGGGCGTCGGTACAGTGGGGACAACTCTACAACCAGGCCCTGGATCAATTCGACAGCAGATTTGCGGTTGCCGTTCACGGTGATTTTTCCTTTGGAAACCTGGGAATTCTTCCCCAATTTCTCTACTATGATATGGATGCCTTCGATGATGGCGGTAACGAAATAACAACCGTCTTTATGGGTGCTTACGGCATTCCTTACGAAGTCTCCACCGAAGCATGGATTGCTACGCTTGGTATCTCCTATTCGGTTGATGTCGATTGGGGCCCTATCTCAAACCTGATGTTCTATAACGATTTTAGTTATATGGAAAATCAGGTGGGTGAAGGAACTACACGACTTGCGAGTGGAGGTAATCTTACACTGGCCGATAACTTTCAATCCACGATACAAAATATCACCGGCTTTCTGGTATCTGCCGGACCGGTATTTACCTATTTCGATATCGCGCAAGGTATTAATCAACCATGGCTGACCGATGCGTTTGGTGTAGGTGTTGGGCCGGGTCATGAAGATCTTGGACTTGGCGATTCCGAATACAACATCCGATTTAACATCAACATCGGATTCTATTTCTAAATGTACAATTAATATGAACGGAGGTTCAGTATGATACGAAAGAACTATCTGTCAATGACGACAGTATTTGGCTTTACGCTGGTTTTCGCAATTATGTTCGGTTTTAGCTCTTGCGCACCGGCTGAAGATGAAATCCACCTCGGCTACGTACTCTGGGATTCAGAAATCGCATCAACACACGTCGTTGCTGCCATTCTTGAAGATGATCTCGGCTACAATGTACGGTTAACGTCAGTCGATGCGGGTCCAATGTGGACCGGTCTTGCACGGGGCGACTTCGATGCAATGGTAGCGGCTTGGCTGCCTGCAACACACGAAGCGTATCTGGAGCAAACGCAGGATCAGGTCCGTGATCTCGGACCGAATCTTGATGGAGCCAAAATCGGTTGGGTTGTACCGGAATATGTAACCGTTAACAGCATTGACGAACTCAATGATTACGTCGATGAATTCGACGGTGATGTTATCGGTATCGATCCGGGTGCCGGCCTGATGGCGGCAAGCGATAGAGCGTTGGATGAATATGATCTGAACTATAACCTTGTTGAAGGATCGGATGCCGCGATGAGCGCTGCACTTGACAGAGCATACGACCGGGAAGAATGGATCATTGTTACCGGCTGGATACCGCACTGGAAGTTCGCAGCGTATGATCTCAAGTTTCTTGAAGATCCGCTCGGTACATTCGGTGAAGCAGAGTCGATCCATACTATCGTAACGCCGGACCTTGACGAGCGGATGCCTGATGCATTTACATTCCTGGATAACTTCTACTGGACGGCAGAAGATATGGGTGAAGTTATGATCATGATCGAAGACGGTATGGAACCGTTTGAAGCGGCACGCGCCTGGATAGCTGATAACAGAGATAAAGTCGAAGAATGGCTGCCGTAATAACATAATAGTGCAATACGGAGAGCGGGGACACACCCCGCTCTCTTTTTATGTATAATCAGTTAGAACAATACGTAGAAACTTATGAGCGCAATAGAAGTTAAAAATTTATCGAAGATATTTGGTCCACGCCCTGAACGTGCCTTCAAATTATTGGAAGAGGGTATGTCGAAAGAGGATGTCCAGAAAAAATTAGGCCTTGTAATCGGGGTCTATGACATATCTTTTAAGGTAGAAAGTGGTGAGGTCTTTGTGATCATGGGATTATCGGGGAGCGGTAAATCGACACTCGAGCGGCTACTGAATCGTTTGCACGATCCGACCCGTGGTTCAATCATTATTAACGGAGAAGATGTAACCAAAATGGATCAGAAGGAATTGATCCAGTTCCGCCGTAAAGCATTCAGCGGCATGGTATTTCAAAATTTTGCTATATTACCGCACCGCACCGTTCTCGGTAACGTGGAGTTCGGTCTTGAACTCCATGGTGTGGATAAAGAGAAGAGACAAAAACGAGCACAGGAAGTTATAGAGGTTGTCGGATTGCAGGGTTATGAAAACAGTTATCCGAGTGAACTCTCCGGCGGTATGCAGCAGCGTGTCGGATTGGCACGCGGCCTTGCACTCGACGCCGATATTTTGTTGATGGATGAAGCGTTCAGCGCGCTCGATCCGCTTATCAGGCGTGAGATGCAGGATGAACTGCTCGAGCTGCAAACGAAAATGAAAAAGACCATTATATTTGTGACCCACGATCTGGATGAGGCATTTAAGATCGGTGACCGTATTGCAATCCTTAAAGATGGCCAAATGGTGCAGCTCGGTACCGCAGAAGAAATCATTGTTAACCCCAAGGATGATTATGTAAAAGCGTTTGTTGAAGGACTCGACCGAACCGGTGTATTTACCGCAGGCACTATTATGCAGCCGTTAAAAGCAACGGCACACGTGAATGACGGACTCAATACAGTTTTACACAAAATCCGCCGTGCCGGATTGTCGAGCATGTTTCTTGTCGATTCACAAAGAATATTGCATGGTTATCTGAAAGCCGATGAAGTGGCTACCGAAGTGAAAAAAGACTCGGTGGATGAAAAAAAGACACCCAACCCTTCACTGATACATACGTCCGAGACGGTGCATCCCGATACACAACTAACCGACGTAATTAATTTATATTCAGAGTCGACCGGCCCGATCGCAGTTGTAGATGGTAATAATAAATTACTCGGTGTGATCGTACGCGGTGCAATTATCGCTGCATTGTCTAAGGGCTACAAACCGGAAGATAACGGGTCTGCCGATCAAACCACCACAGAGGAAAAAGTAGAATAATTTAATAAGGAGAATTTTGATGTTACCATTTCGGATACCTATACGTGAATGGGTGTCGGGTGCGGTTGATTACCTTTCGACTCAATTCAGCGTTATATTTGACTCGATCAGCGATCTTGTATTATTTCTTGTCGATAATTTTAAAGATGGTCTATTAGCACTTCATCCGTTGGTACTTATAGTTATAATCGGACTCATAACTTATCGTATGGCAGGTCTTACAATGGCCATCGTTGCAGTTTTTGGATTATTCATAGTTGAGAACATTGGACTCTGGATTGCCTTTAATGAAACACTTGCCCTCGTACTCTCGGCGGAAGTATTTGTCATTGTACTTGGTCTGCCATTAGGTATTCTTGCAGCCGGAAGCGATCGTTTCAATAGTTTAATCCGTCCAATCCTCGATTTTATGCAAACAATGCCCGCTTTTGTCTATCTCATTCCCGCAGTTATGTTCTTCGGATTAGGCCTCGTTCCGGGAGTAATTGCAACATTCGTTTTCGCTATCCCACCGCTTATTCGTCTCACAAATTTAGGCATCCGCCAGGTGCCGAAAGAACTTATCGAAGCCAGCGATGCCTTCGGTGCAACCCGTACCCAGAAATTATTGAAGGTACAGATGCCGGTCGCGCTGCCAACCGTTATGGCGGGAGTAAATCAGTCTATCATGCTCGGCCTGTCAATGGTTGTTATCGCGGCAATGATCGGTGCAGGCGGACTGGGCGCAGATGTATTGCGGGGTATCTCACGTCTACAGGTTGGTCAGGGATTCGAAGCAGGTCTCGCCGTCGTTATTCTGGCGATCATTCTTGATCGAATCACCGCAGGGTTCGGCCAAATGAAAAAAGCAAAATAACCGTTCTCATCGTTCGCTAACTCTTTACGTGATCAATTTAATAAAACCTCTATCTATATCATAAGGAGGAGTATAACTATGAAAAAAGGCAGTTATAGTCATAACTATAATCCTGAGAGACTGCGCCAGTTGATTCAGGAGGGGAGGACGGCGAAAGAGATCATGAAGGATCTGAAGATATCGAAGTATTCTCTTTATGAACATTTGCTGATGTTGCAGGATGAAGATCGAGAGCTCTACACGATCGACGGACTATTCGATATCCCGAGCGAGGAGGAGCGAAAGTGGATGAAGTATAAGAAAAACGGCGTTATTTTTTCGGAACGTATGCTTGAGTTTACCGGCTTTAAGCCGGGAGATGCTTTTGAAATGGTGGTTGAGGAAGATAGGGTAATCTTAAAAAAGATATAATCAACCAAACCAAAATTAATACGTAAGAGGTGAAAATGGCCGACGACATTAAAACACTTACCTCTGAAAGAAAAAAAGTACGTACATGGAAAAACCTGGACAGGAAATTTCTGAAGTATGATATTCAACCCTATGTGTTCTTTGGCGGTGCTGGATTAATTATACTTGGCGTACTCCTTACCCTCTTAGCCGGCGAAGCTGCCGATACTTTTTTCGGTTCAATACAGGATTGGATAGCCGACCAGGCCGGGTGGTTTTTCATTCTTGTTATGAATACGGTCCTTGTATTCTGTATCATTCTGATATTTTCTAAGTACTCCACGATGCGTCTCGGTGGTGAAGATTCTGAACCGGAATTTTCTATTGCCGGCTGGTTCGCTATGCTTTTCAGTGCGGGAATGGGAATCGGTTTGCTCTTTTACGGGGTAGCGGAACCCATGTTCCACTATGTAGCAAACCCGCTGAGTGAACCCGGAACACCCGAGTCAGCTCAAAAAGCGATGGAAATAACCTTCTTACACTGGGGATTCCATCCGTGGGCTATTTACGCAATGGTTGGTTTAGGCCTTGCCTTCTTCGGTTTTACCAAAGGGCTGCCGTTGTCGATTCGAAATATATTTTATCCCCTGCTCGGTGATAAAATATACGGGCCCGTCGGTAATCTCATAGACATACTGGCGACAATTGCAACATTATTCGGTGTCGCAACATCGCTGGGGATTGGAGCACAACAGGTGAATGCAGGACTTAGTCACCTTTTTGGTATTCCGCAAAATGCAGTCATCCAGAGTATCTTAATCGCTGGTATTACAGCACTCGCCGTATGGTCGGTTGTCCGCGGGCTCGATGCCGGAATTAAAGTGTTGAGTCAGTTTAACATGATTGTTGCCGGCGCATTAATGGTCTTTGTGTTTATACTCGGGCCGACGCTGTTTATTTTAAGCGGCGTCCTCGAGAACACCGGTAATTATCTCCAGAACCTTCCGTCGTTAGCATTGTGGAACGAAGCGTTTGATGAAGGCGGATGGCAAAATGCATGGACAATTTTTTACTGGGGATGGTGGATTGCATGGTCGCCGTTTGTGGGTATGTTTATTGCCCGTGTTTCATACGGAAGAACAATACGGCAATACTTACTCGGTGTGATGATTGTACCTGTCGGTGTTACCGTTGTATGGATGACTGTTTTTGGAAACAGTGCCATCTTCATTGAACATTTTGGTGCAGGCGGTATGGCAAAAGCCGTACAGGAAAATATACCGGTCTCGCTTTTCGTATTTCTTGAAAACTTCCCCCTTGATGTCGTTACCTCGCTGCTTGCGGTGGTCGTCATCATAACCTTCTTCGTTACTTCATCCGACTCGGGTTCGATGGTTATCGATATCATTACTGCCGGCGGTAATCCGAGCCCGCCCAAACCGCAGCGGGTTTTCTGGGCGGTCTCCGAAGGTGTTGTTGCGGCAGTATTGTTGCTCGGCGGCGGTTTGGTTGCACTCCAAACAGCGGCGATTATTACCGGTTTACCGTTTGCCGTTATAATTTTTATAATGTGCTGGTCGGTATTTAAAGGTCTTCGGGAACATTGGGAACAGTATTATGAATAATCATAAAACGGACTCCCGTAATGCCTCATGGGCGTCCGGCTTTATTAACCAGAGGCATTGTTGAGGTTAATTATGAGCACAAAATTTTCTTTTACGCTTATAGTTTGCTTCCTCCTTGTTGGATTGACTGTATCATTGACTTATATAGCACAAAGTCAGGATGAAGGAAGGCAGGTCGTGCGGATTGCCTATGTGGAGTGGTCATCGGAGATTGCAAGCACAAATGTGGTACGGGCTGTTTTGCAGGAAGAAATGGGATACGAGTGTGAAATAATTCCCATGGCTGCAGATGAAATGTGGGAGGCAGTGGCCACAGGAGAGGTCGATGCAATGGTAGCGGCCTGGCTGCCGGGTACGCATGGTCATTTTTATGAGCAATATGCGGATCAGATCGTGGATTTAGGCCCTAATCTTGAGGGTACACAAACAGGGTTGGTCGTTCCGCAGGTCACACCGGGGAGACAAACCGGCCGCACCGGTTTACAAAACGTACCGTATATCACAATAGATTCAATCACTGAACTTCAGGAACATGCTGATAAATTTCGGGGCAGGATAATAGGGATAGATCCGGAAGCCGGAATTATGCGGCAAACAAAAGAGGCAATGGAAGTATACGGTCTTGATAATTTTGAACTCATATCCGGAAGCGAAATCTCGATGGCTGCCGAGCTTGCAAATGCTATCCGGAGATTGGAGTGGATCGTTGTGACGGGCTGGATTCCCCACTGGAAATTCGCCCGGTGGAATCTCAAGTTCCTCGAAGATCCCGAGAATGTCTTCGGCGGTCGTGAAGAGATTCATACTATCGTTCGTGAAGGATTGAGGGAAGATATGCCCGACGTGTATGCATTCCTCGATAATTTCCACTGGACACCCGGAGATATGGAGCAGCTCATGCTCTGGATTGAGGGGCAGGATGGTGTGTATCCGCTTGACAGCGCCCGGCGCTGGATGCGGCATCATCGTGATAAAGTTGAAGCGTGGCTCCCTTGATATAACAGGATTATATATTTGTCCAAAATAACTTTGAAATTATTACCCCATTCTTGTAAGGGCGATGCATAAGTCGCCCTTACAAGAAACGGTTAGGCATACTTTTTAAACAGCAGCGAACGCGTTCCATCCTCACCTTTGTATCTATTTTATATCTCATCATAATAATGCATTTGAATAAATCGTAACTTATTCTTATTATAAGCGCCTATTATAAATTTTAGTCACTTTGATAAAATTCGCCTATGTCTTACTTCAAAAAATTATTCGCGGATATTAATCCGTATGTTTTCTTTATATCGGTGGGAGTGATCGGGTTATTTTTATTCTCCGGTGCTGTATTCACCGAACAAACCGGTGAGATATTTGATCTGATCCAGAATTTCATCGTTGTAAAATTCGGCTGGTTTTATACTCTGGCGGTCGGTGTATATCTTGTCTTTGTAATATTTTTATTTTTCAGTCCGTATGGAGGATTTAAACTCGGCCCAGATGAGTCGGAACCTGATTACACTTATGCAAGCTGGTTTGCTATGTTGTTCAGCGCGGGTATGGGTATCGGATTGGTGTTTTTCGGTGTCGCAGAACCGATGTATCATTATCTCTCCCCGCCTACTATGCCCGGTGAAACGATTACTGCAGCAAAAGAATCGATGAAACTTACTTTTTTTCATTGGGGCTTTCACGCGTGGGCAATCTATATTGTTGTGGGATTATCCCTGGCATATTTTTCTTTCCGGCATAATTTACCGCTGTCGATCCGGTCGGCTTTTTATCCGCTGCTTGGTGAACGCATAAACGGGCCGATCGGTAATATTGTCGATATTCTTGCCATCTTCGGAACGATGTTCGGTGTTGCAACATCGCTCGGTGTCGGAGTCTTACAGATCAACGAAGGGTTAAACTTTCTTCTCGGCATCGGCACCTCCACTACCCTGCAAATCCTTTTAGTTGTTGTCATAACGTTGATAGCAACCGGTTCGGTTGCACTCGGACTTGATAAAGGTATACGAAGATTAAGTAATTTTAATATGACTATAGCTATTTTCATTGTAGGATTTGTTTTCTTTACCGGCCCGTCAATTTTTATTTTAAATTCGATGGTGGAGAATACAGGGTTTTATCTGCAAAATCTCGTGGAAACAACTTTTTGGCTGAACTCATACGGGGGAACAGATTGGCTGGGAGATTGGACGCTGTTTTATTGGGGATGGTGGATCGCCTGGTCGCCGTTTGTCGGAACGTTTATTGCACGGGTATCCCGCGGCAGAACTGTTCGTGAGTTTATAGCCGGTGTATTATTAGCGCCGACCGGCTTCACATTTATCTGGTTAACTGTATTCGGTAATACGGGGCTGCACATGGAGATATTCGGTGTCGGCGGAATTTCCGAAGGAGGTACCGAACAAATGTTATTTCTTATGCTGCAAAACCTTCCCATTACCGAGCTCATGTCGATGCTGTGTGTCCTTATAATTGTATCGTTCTTTGTGACATCATCAGACTCCGGATCGCTTGTGATCGGCATGCTTTCATCGAACGGCAATCCCGATCCGCCTCTCGGGCAACGGATTTTTTGGGCATTGGGTGAAGGTGCCGTTGCGGCTGTGTTGCTGCTCGCCGGCGGACTCGCTGCCTTACAAACGGCAGCTATTACCACAGGGTTCCCCTTCACGGTGGTGCTTCTGATTATGTGTTATAGTCTGGTTAAAGGAATGAGCCGTGAACGTGAAGAACTAATGATGACGCGTCGATACTTTGTTGCACAGCGGCCGAAAGAAAAGAAGTCGAATTAAAATATATTTTTTACAATGATAGAGGAGAAACCATGAGCAATTGGAAAGAAACTCTTGAACACCTGTTCAGTGATGAATACCGCCAACGGTCGGTGCAGAAACAGGAGGAACGCAAGGGTAAGTTGCGCGCGAAAAAATTTATATCGGAGGTTGTTGAGCCGGCGTTTGAAGAAATTGCCGATGCATTGGGCGAGTATGGCCGCGATGCCGAATTATTGACCTCGAAGAACAAAGCCATTTTACGGGTTATCCATGAAGGAAAAGAGGAATTTTATTTTGCCGTCAATATACAACCGCATCAGGCGCACAAGTTTATGTTTCCTGTGTTGCCGATCAAAGATGATGAAGGGAAGCTGTACCGCGCAGTTATATATTTAAAGGAAACGAAAGAACGTCAGGTTGAACACGATATCACTAATTATACCCGCGCGGAATTGATAGAAACATTTCTCTTTTATTACCGTCGCCATTTTGAATGGCGTCATTGATCGGAGGGAGGTTTACCGGATTCATTTGCTTTTGTGTGATAGTAATTGCTGAGCTCTTCATCGCCGACGATACTGTAGAGCCGGGCAAGACGCATATACAATGCTTTCGGTTTTTGTACTTGATCCGTGCCTGATTTACAGAACTCGATCAGTTGATCGACCGGCGGAATGTTTAAATCCGGTTCGTAACAATCGCAGGCGTCGAGATATGGGTCCGGTTCGTTTGGTTTAACCCCGGCTGCTTTCCGGTAATAGGTTAAGGCCAGCTCATAATTATCGTACAGAAAAAAAGTCAGCTCAAATACGTTTGCCAGCCACATATATACATCGTACGCTATATGTGAAAATTCTTTGGCAAGTTTTTCCCCGAACAGGCAGAGTTCATCGGGCGTCAGCGCCTTATTCCAGAAGAGCTGCCGGTACAACTCTATATCGTCATTCCCATTGTTTATTGCTGCTTCGAAAGCGTCAAAAATCTGATTAAAATCCTTTGATGAGGTAAATATACTTCGGATTTCATCGAATGATAATTTTGCCATTGGCCATCTCTGTAAATATCGTTTCCCGGGCAGAATTGTGTGGCTGTCTGACCGTAGTTGCCTATAGGGGTATTGCCAAAGTAGTTTATAAAAGGTAGTAAAGCCGATAAATAAATGCAAGAATTTCATTGACAAGCTTAACTATTTTTATTATAATATGGTAACTCATCAGAGACTATCATAATAGACATACTCTATCACTACAAAGGAGGAAATTATGACATATGTCGTCACCCAGGTCTGCTATGACTGCAAATATACGGATTGTGTGGAGGTATGTCCGGTCGACTGTTTTTACGAAGATGAACACATGCTGTACATTCATCCAGATGAATGTATAGATTGTGATGCTTGTGTGCCGGAGTGTCCGATCGAGGCAATTTTCCCCGAGGATGAGGTACCGGAACGATGGAAAGATGATATCCAATTGAATGCGGAAAAAGCACCCGAATGTGAGAATATCACTGAAGTAAAAGAACCACTTGCCGATAAAACCGATAAGGATTGTAAAAAGGCAAGCGAATACGATTAATCGTAATCATATACAATAATATGTGAAAACGGGAAGTGCTGCACCATCTGCACTTCCCGTTTTTATATCCACAGTGTTCTATGTTAAGGCCGTATAATTTGAAACTATTCTTACTTGTTTACCTGCTTGCCATACCGGGTATCCTCCTTTCGCAGGCCCTGCCCATTACCCTCGATGGTGAATTCGATGATTGGGAGGATGCTTCCGTATTATTCGATATAACGCAAACCGATCAGTCGCCGGATAACCTCCACGTAACACGAATGTGGGGAGCCAACGATGATGACTTTTTATTTATCCGGATAGAATTTGACCGGGAAATAACGCTGCTTGATAATAATCCCGTGATACTTTTTCTCGATACCGACAATGATATCACCACCGGCTACGATCCGGATATTATCGGTGCGGAACTGCAGTGGGAATTCGGTGATCGCCGTGGAACGTTTTATAACGAAGGCGGAAGTCACTGGATTCGGTTTCATAATATTCGATTAAGGACTGCCCCTACCGTAACATCGACCGACTTTGAAATAGCACTCGGCCGTAACGCTCTGCCCGATGGTTCGACGTCTTTATTTCAATCCGATACCGTTAACATTCGTATTCGTTTTGATGAACAGGGAAACGATGCGTACGCATCGGGAACATATATCTTTGATCCGGAGCCCGTCCCGGCTCCCGATCCGATTCCCCTCGAACGAATGTCTGATGACGATCTGCGTATCCTTGCATTTAATGCCTGGGACGATAAAGTGTTTGAAGAAGAGTTTACCGATCAATATTATAGGATTTTAAATACACTCCAACCCGATATAATTGCTTTTCAGGAAATATGGCAACACAGTGCGGGTGAAACATCAGAGCGTGTTGCTGATTTATACTCGCTTGAGGAACTTTCTCAATGGTATGCAGTGAAGGAGGATGCTGGCAATGTCACCGTAAGCCGCTTTCCAATCATGGATTCATGGCAGATACTTGTTTGGGACGATGATGAGGGGTGGAGTGATAGACATCGATTAACCGTTTCATTGATAAATATGCAAGAAGAGTACAATACGAATCTTCTGTTTGTGAATGTCCATCTCCGATGTTGTGCCGGCGGCGAAGAGAATCGCTGGAAAGAAATAACGGCTTTGACAAATTTTATTGATAATGCACGTGAACCCGGCGGTTCTTTACATATTGATGAAGATACACCAATAATTCTCGCCGGCGATTTTAACCTTGTCGGAAGCAGCGAACAGCTTGCAGCCATCGAGGACGATATTACTGATTGGGATGGCAGGGGAATAGAGCGCGTCCGTGCACGACAGACCGGGAAAAGGATGCATTACACCTGGCGTAACGATAATAGCGGGTTTAGTCCGGGTAAGCTCGATTACATTTTTTATACAAGCAGCGTGTTGTCATTGAAAAACACGTATACGCTTCAGGTGGAAGAAATGTCACCGGAGCAGCGGGATAAATACGGGTTGCACTATGGCGATACACGTGTTGCCTCCGATCATCTTCCCCACGTCGCCGATTTTTCCGTTAAAGCGGCGACGGCGATTAAAGACGACACCACTATTGAATCGTTTTATTTGGGGAAGAATTATCCGAATCCGTTTAATGCCCGCACAACGGTCACATTTTCAATTCCGGAAACAAGCGATGTATCCATTATCCTCCATGATCTACTCGGCAGAAACGTAGACACGCTGTTCGACGGCAGAAAAGTTGCAGGAAGCTACTCCATTGACTTTGATGCCTCGGTGCTGGCCAGCGGTGTATACTACTATACAATGACTGCCGGTGATTTCATAAAAACACGGAAGATGATACTGCTTCAATAAATATGTATCTTATTCTTCCATCTTCCGGAATACAATCTCATCCACATTCGGTTCAAGCGGGGCTGAGAAGCGGTCTATTTCCCCATCGTGATCGATATGAAATGTGATCGCGAGCTCAGGCCGGAATACCCGCGGATACGCACTCTCTTCGATCTTATAGATGTTAAAGTGACAATGCTCAAGAACGGATCTGGTGCCCGCTCGTTCGATCAGTAGATTATCATCTTCCTGTATGATTTTTACTGTACCGTATGCCGGATGTTCATATGTACCGGCGAAATGATCCGGGGCATGAGTCGGCGGACTGTCGTCTTTACATGTATCCTCATCATTTTCCTCATCCTCTTCTTCTTTTTCAATCCGCTCCCGGATACGTGTATTCCAGTCAATCTCATCAAGACCGAGAAGCCGGTCGAATACATTGTACATGAGTATGGGGTTCATTTGCCGTTCGGTGTAATTTGTTAGAATGATTACGCCGATATCATCGTCGGGAAGAAAGTTGCAGAGTGCCCGAAAGCCGTCGAGTGCCCCGCCGTGGGTGAGCATTTTATGGCCCCGGTACGAGCCGACTCGCCAGCCCAGTCCATAGCTTGCGTAGAATAATTCCGGATCATCACGGCTTTCGTGGATGGTCATTTGTGGCCGGCGGATCTCCTTCAGTTGATCTTCTGATACGATTTGTTCGTTATCAAATATTCCGTTGTTAAGATTAAGCTTCAGCCACTGGGCCATTTCATCGACGCTTGAGTTTATCGAGCCGACCGGTCCCATCGCATCAAGATGACGGAACGGTACATGGACTATCTCATCATTATGTTTGGCGGATGGACGTGCTGCATTTATCATTTCCTTCGAAACAGAGACCGAAAAGTTTGTGCGTTCCATTTGTAATGGATTGAGAATGCGGTCCTGGATAAATTCCTCCCACGACATACCGGTAACATCCTCGATAAGTACTCCCGCTGTGAGATACATCAGGTTATTATATTGGTACAATTCACGGAATGATTTATTCGGTTCGAGATGGTGTAATCGCTGAAAGAGTTCCTCCCGCGTAAAATCCGATCCGTACCAGAGCAGATCATGCCGCGGAAGCCCCGAGCGGTGCGAGAGGAGATCTTTGACCGTCATATTTTCGGTCACATACGGATCCTTTAAACGAAACTCACGAAGATACTCACGCACCGGGGTATCCCATTCAATTTTTCCCTCATCAACGAGCATACCGAGTGCGGTTGCGGTCATCGATTTTGTGATAGATGCTATCGCAAATATAGTTTCGTGAGTTACCGGGAGCTGCTCTTCGATATCACGGTAACCGAATCCTTTTTGATAGACTGTTTTATTTTCGTGAACAATAGCAATAGCCAGACCGGTAATTTCCCATTCTTCTATTAATGCCTCGACGAATTCATCAAATCCTTCAAGGGCTGTGTGTGTGTCGATGTCCCCGGCATACATTCCGTACGGACTAAAAAGTAGTATACTATAAATTATGATCAATATGAATTTATACATGGGCAGACTCCTGTATTGATAGCAGGATTATAAAGGGAATTGATTGGTTTATGCAGTAAGAATATACAAATATTTGCGTGTTCAGACAAGCATTATTAGTTTGTAGTTGATATGCCGTTTGAGAAACCGTATCTTATTACTGTTGCACATTATTATTACCTTATTGAATTCGGAGTTAAAATGTTAAAATATTTTCCTTTATTGCTGATCACGCTTTTATTGTTTTCCTGTGCACCGGAGGAAGAACCGGTTATCCATACCGGCGCCGACCGGTTCGCAGATGAAGATTTTGCATCAATTGCGGGATACCGTGTCGGCCTGGTGACCAATCAAACTGCAACCGTTGGCGATGAACATATCGCAGATATTATGCATCAGTCGGATGTAATTGAACTGGCAGCTCTATTCGGCCCCGAGCATGGGATCCGGGGTGATGCTCCCGCGGGCGCGCAAATCGAAGATGATGTTGATGAAAAGACCGGGGTCCCCGTATACAGCTTATATGGCGAGACAAGAAAGCCGACACCGGAAATGCTGGAAGATATCGAGATATTGATATTCGATATACAGGATATCGGCGCGCGGTTCTATACCTATATATCGACGATGGGATATGCGATGCAGGCAGCGGCCGAAGAAGGTATTCCGTTTATAATCCTTGACCGTCCGAATCCCCTCGGCGGTGAACTGGTCGAGGGATTTACGCTTATGGAACAATATTCATCATTTGTCGGAATGTATCCGATACCGGTCACGCATGGTATGACCGTAGCCGAGCTGGCCGAGATGATTATTGCGGCCGATATGCTTGATGGACTCGACCGGCTCGATCTGCACATAATTGAGGTGTTGGGATGGGATCGCAATATGCTCTGGACCGAACTTGAAAGAGACTGGATCCCGCCGAGTCCGAACATACCGGATTTTGAAACTGCGCTCATTTACCCGGGTGCATGCTTCTTCGAAGGCACCATCGCAAGTGAAGGCCGCGGTACCCGGCAGCCATTTAAACAGGTAGGCGCACCGTGGATCGATGCCGGACAACTTGCGGATGATCTGAATGAACGTAATTTGCCGGGACTTGAATTTGAGCCGGTATCGTTTACACCCGAGAGTATCGAGGGAATGGCTGTGAATCCGAAATTCGAAGGTGAAGAAGTGCATGGCGTACGATATGTTATTACCGATGTACAAAGTGTACGGCCGGTCGAAGCGGGTGTTCACCTATTGCATGCTTTTCTCCAGCAGGCACCTGACAGAGAAGAGTTCTTCATTGATGATAGATTTACACGGCTTGCCGG
>SKXH01000295.1 GCA_007128495.1 Bacteroidota bacterium | reverse complement strand
GATTCTTGAATATGCGTCCTTTAGATGCAGCGTATCGTTCAAGTGAGTTTCCATACCTGTTAAGATGGTCCGGTGTAATGTTCAACAACACCGATACCTTCGGTTTAAACCGGTCAACATGATCGAGTTGAAAGCTGCTTACTTCCACCACTGCGACGCTGTTGCTGTTCAATTGTGCTGCGTGATTCGATAATGCATCGCCGATATTACCGGCAACGATATGCAAACGTCCTGCATCGTGAAGCATTCTTCCGATCAATGTGGTTGTCGTGGTTTTGCCGTTCGTTCCGGTAACCGCTATGATAGGAACCCGGCAATACCACGAGGCAACTTCGAGTTCGCTCACAACGGCGATACCGCGCTTTTGTGCTTCGATCACAACCGGTTCATCGGACGGCACGCCGGGGCTGATAACCATCAACTCGGCATCGAATACCTGTTCGCTATGACTCCCGGTTTCAAACGGAATTGTAAAGCGATCCAGCTCATCGGTATATTGTTTGACCTTTGCCGGATCTCCGCTGTCGCTGACAAACACACGCGCTCCCATCGAAGCAAGCAGCTTCGCCACACCGACGCCACTTCGTGCCGCTCCTATCACGGTAACGGGAGTATCGTGAAGGTTACGGGAATAAACAGGTTCGACTATGTTGTTCGTGTTATTCATATAAAAACTTCTATCCTACCGGACCTTAAAGGTTGCCAAACTTACAATCATTAAAATGATAGCCACGATATAAAAACGCATCACGATTTTCGGTTCGGGCCATCCTTTCATTTCAAAGTGATGATGAATCGGCGCCATAAGAAATATCCGTCTGCCTTCGCCATATTTTTTCTTGGTATACTTGAAATATGTTCTCTGGATGATCACCGACAATGCTTCTGCCAAAAATATACCGCCCAGTGTCGGCAGCAGTAATTCCTTTTTTATCAGCACGCAAACAGCACCGAGCGCTCCGCCCAGCGCGAGTGAACCCGTATCACCCATAAATACCTCGGCCGGATGCGCATTAAACCATAAAAATCCGAGCGATGCACCAACCAGCGCGGCAAGATACACAGCAAGTTCACCGTTACCCCGAAGATACGGTATCGTTAAGTACGAACTGAATTCAATGTGTCCGGATATATATGCTATCACCGCGAGGGTTAAGCCAACAATCCCCACCAAACCGATAGCTAACCCGTCCAGTCCGTCGGTTAAATTCACGGCATTGGACGTCGCGGTGATTATGAAAATTACCAACGGGATATAAAAATATCCCAGATCAAATTCCAGATCTTTAAAAAACGGCACGGTTGTGGACGATTTCAATCTCCAGAGATCCGGATCGATCCAATGGGGGAAAAAGTATATCATTGCTCCGATAATTAAACCTATCGTGACCTGACCGATAATCTTATACCGGCCGATCAAACCTTTCGGTTTCTTCTTAACGACCTTGAGATAATCATCCATGAAACCGACGGCGCCAAGCCAAACCGTCACCAAAATAATCAACTGTACATACGTATTGCGTAGATCACCCCACAATAATGTCGGGATAAGTATTGCAAGCAGAATGATCAGACCGCCCATTGTGGGTGTGCCCGCTTTTTTCAGATGTCGTTCCGGAGCATCGTATTTTGCCAGCTCCCCGACCTGCCTTCTCCGTAAATACCTAATGATCCGGGGACCGAACCAGAAACTAACCACGAGTGCTGTAATTGCAGCTAACGCCGCCCGGAATGTAATAAATTGAAACATTCCGAAACCGGGCGGGTCATACAGCGCATCGATATATTCTAAAAAATGATACAGCATTATTTTTTATACCTGTTTTCAATGAATTGTATGATCTCTTCCATACGCATGCCACGCGACCCCTTCACCAGTATAGCATCGCCTTCATTTACATATTCCAGTAGATCCCCGACGAGTTGTTCTTTATCGGTATAATGACCGCCGAACGGAACCGAAGATGCTGCGTACAATGCTTCAGATTCTTGACCGAATGTGAAAACATACTCGAATCCCATCTCGGGGATGAGCAGCCCGATATTTCCATGTTCCTCGCCACTTTTCGAACCCAGTTCAAGCATATCGCCGAGCGCCAACAACTTTTTCCCGGGAACCTTCATTGTTTTAAACATCTCCATTGCCGCCTTCATCGAATCGGGATTTGCATTATATGAATCGTCGATTATAGTAATACCGTTGACCTTTCTGACAACACTCCGCTTATCGGGAGGAACGAATTCCTTCAACGCATTACAAATCGAACCCGGCGAAACACCGAAATTCAGACAGACGGTGACGGCAGCCAGCGCATTACCGGCCTGATGTTTTCCGGCTGCCCGTAATCGTATTGTATAATGCTCCGAGCTTCCCGATCTTCTAAAACTGAAAGTACACCTTCCCTCGTCATCGGTGGTGACGATAGATCCTCTTACATCCACATCATCACGGTCGAAACCATACCTGACAGTGTTGGTCAGAGTTTCGGCCTGGCTCTCGACACGTTCATCGTCGGCATTCACAAAAGCGACACGTTCAGGGTCCATTTCCAACCAGCGGAAAAGCATTCCCTTTTCACGCGCTACATCCTTGATCGAATCGAAAAAGCCGAGATGTCCTTTGCCGACGTTCGTTACAATGCCGTGTGTCGGTACAGCGATGGTACACAGATGCTCGATCTCACCCGGATGATTCATACCGATTTCCACAACCGAGACTTCATGTGTTTCATTCATATCGAGGATCGTTAACGGTAATCCCAGATGGTTGTTGAAATTACCTTTCGTCCGGTGGACATTATATTTTTTCTCAAGCACCTGCACTATCATATCCTTTGTTGTTGTTTTACCGCTGCTGCCGGTAACCGCCAACACCGGTATTGAAAACTTTGTACGATGCAGCCGGGCAAGTTCACCGAGTGCTTGTATAGTATCTTCAACGATTGCAACGCGGCTGCGAATATCATTTGCACTTTTAGCACCTGCCTCATCCCACCATTTACTGTCGACAACTACTACTCCGGCACGATTCGAGGCATCGATAACGAAATCGTGACCGTTGCGTTGCTCACCTCTAATGGCGAAAAAAACCGCTCCATCCGGCATCGAACGGGTATCGATCGACGCGGTTTCAAATTCCATCTTCTGCATCGATCCGTTATCATTCTCGATACGGGATGCAATAGCTGCTATGTCTTTACCGGAAACAGGCATAATCCCTCAAACACCCTCCGGTTTATTGTTTTCCCGTTGCGTCGATGCCGGCATTCGGTCTGCTATCCATTCTTCGACGATCTCCCGGTCATTAAAGTGTATGCGTGTATCACCGATTACCTGATATGTCTCGTGTCCCTTACCTGCAATCAGGATAACATCATCGCGGCCGGCATTGCTCAAAGCCAGCTCGATCGCCTGTCTCCTGTCAGGTTCCCTGTATACATTTGTCGAAGTATCAATACCTTCCATTATGTCGTCAATGATACTCTCCGGATCTTCGGTGCGGGGATTGTCTGAAGAAACGATGATCCGGTCGCTCAATCTTTGTGCAATAGTTCCCATAACCGGACGCTTTGCACGGTCGCGATCACCGCCGCATCCGAACACTGTGGTAACACGTCCCTGTTCAGGTTTTATCTTGTGTATCGCATTCAATACATTTTCCAATGCATCCGGTGTATGGGAATAATCGATCACTGCACTCCACCCCTGCGGTGCGACAACGGTTTCAAACCTACCACGCACGCCGCGCAGTTGTTCGATTCCTTTTTTTATTGCTGGTACATCGAATTGCTCTGCATAAGCAGCCGCATATGCTGCAAGTATATTCGAGACGTTAAATTGCCCGATTAACGGCGAAGAAATTTCCGTCTCGACATCATTATGGTTTATCATAAATGTTGTACTTTTCATACTTGTCCGTATCGACGCTGCTTTAATGTCGGCATAGTTTTTTGTTCCGTACCGCACAATCTTCGCACCGGTCCCCTCGATTATTTTATCACCATATTCTGAATCGGCGTTGGTGACGACCGTCGCCGATTCACCGACCAATAGAAACAATCTCCGTTTTGCCTGCAAATATGCCTCCGGAGAATCATGATAATCAATATGATCCTGCGTTAAATTCGTAAACACAGCGGTCGAAAACCTGACATCATCAACCCGGTGCTGTTCAAGTGCGTGCGAAGACACTTCCATAACGACGTGCGAGCATCCTGCACCGGCCATTTCCCGGAGCAGCTTGTGCAGCTCGTACGATTCGGGTGTTGTATGCGTTGCATCGATCACATCATCTCCGATACGGTATTCGATTGTTCCGATCAATCCCGGCTTTTTATTCGCCGCACTCACAACCGAGGCAATCAGGTGCGTCGTGGTGGTTTTTCCGTTTGTCCCGGTTACGCCTATCACTTTCATTTCTTTCGAAGGATGTCTGAAATAATTAGCTGACAACCTCGAAAGCGCTTTACGTGTATCGGACACCACAATTTTCACGACGCCTTCATGCATGCAAAGCGAATCCGGCAATGCTGTATCGTCCTCGACGATCACTGCCTTTACTTTTTTTCTTATAACATCCTGCAGGTAACGGTGTCCGTCGGATTTTAAACCGCGGATCGCAACAAACACATCGCTCTGCGTTACCGTGCGCGAATCGTAACGCACATTATGAATTTCAACATCGTGCGTTTGTACCATAGAACCATACACTGTCTGGAACATCTTCGTAACAGGCACGCCGGCGATTAACTCCGATAATCGCATATCAATGCCCCGCTATCTGTGTTCCATCGCTTCGCGGACGGCATTGCACGCGAATAATAGTACCGGGCTGAACGCGTTCTCCCGGCGGTACCGATTGTTGAACTACCACACCGCTGCCGGATATATCCAGCGACAATCCCTCGACAATAGACCTGTTAAGGGCACTTCGTATTGCTAAGCCCCGTAAATCGGGGACCACCACCGTTTCCTCTTCTTCGCCAGTACAATTCTTCGCTACCAGTTGTATGGTAGTTGTTTTCCCGGCACGCGAACCCGCAGCAGGTTGTTGCTCGATTATTATTCCGTTACCTTTGATTTCGCTTCGATAACCGTAACGGTCAAGAATTTTTCGTGCGACCGATGCCGGATAATTTTGTACATCGGGTACCCGCGGTTTTGAGAATTCCTCTATTTTGTGCGCGGCACTCGTTTTCTGGATATATCGCTGCATCTCTTTAAATTTTTCTTCTTCAGGAGCCGGAACCCGCATGAGGCCCGTGGAAACAATACGCTCGGCAATATTCCGGAACACGGGAACGCTTGTAGTGCTGGCATAATACCCGCGCCGCGGATTATCCATCATCACGAGACATACGATTTCCGGATCTTCTACCGGAAAAAATCCCACAAAGGATGCGGTATAATCGGAACTTGAGTACCTACCGTCGACATACTTGCGGGCCGTTCCGGTTTTCCCCGCAATACGGACACCACTTACACGTGCATTTTGTCCGGTTCCGTCACGTACCACATCCTCAAAAAATGAAACGAGTGTGTCTGCAGTTACAGAGCTCACCACACGGCGTATCTGCTGCGGACGCGTTTCGTTCAGGACTCTCCCCCGTGCATCAAGTTCACGTTCGACAATATACGGTCTCATTAAATTGCCCTTATTCGCCACTGCGGCATACGCAGATGCAACCTGTAACGGCGTAACTCCGACCTCGTAACCATAGGCCATGGTGTTCAGTGTTGTTCCCGACCAGTTCACCGGCCGCTTCAAATCACCGCGCACTTCACCCGGCAGCTCAATACCTGTAGGAATACCAAAACCGAAATCACGTGCCATCGTGTACATACGCTCCGACCCGATCTCATCGGAGAGCTTAGCCATGACAATATTACTTGAATACTGAATGGCTTCACGCATAGTAAGCCATTCGTATTCCTCGGTATCACGAATAATCCTGACACGGTTACGGGGAAGCTCTACCCGGTATTCGCCATCTTCAGCATAAAAAGTATCATCGCCCTTCCGTACGTTGTTATCGAGTGCCGCAGCAGTGGTAACTATCTTGAATACCGAACCCGGCTCAAACATATCAGAGATCACCCGATTCCGTTTTCCCGATGGATAATTTGCCATAGCGAGAACCGCTCCGGTTTTCGGATTCATCATTACCACCAATCCCGATTCAGCATCGTTTTGTTCGATGCCGCGCTTTAACTCTTCCTCGGCAATTGCTTGCAGCGATAGATCGATCGTTAAAACGAGATTATTGCCGTTGACCGGCTCAACGCGCGGATAATCGATCGACGGAAATGTGCGCCTTTTTCCGTCACGCTGCATGATTATAAATCCGTTTTTTCCGCGCAGATTTTCATCGAACTCTAACTCAATTCCCGATATACCGGTGTTGTCGATATTTGTTACCCCCAGCATATCTTTTGCAAGATCGCCGTAATGATACAATCGTTTTGGTTCTTGAATAGCGAGCAGGCCGTCTATTTCTTTGACGTTGATCTTTTCCAGATAATCAGGTGACACCCGCCGCTCAAGCCAAACGAACCTGTTTCCCTCACGGATGCGCTGCGCATAGTATGAAGGGGAGCGTTCAAAGTGTGAAGCAAGCGTTCGTGCTGCTTTATCGGCATTATTCCCGAGGATGAGGGGGTCGGCAGCGAATGATACAAACTGTGTATTGGAAATAAGAATATGACCGTTGCGGTCGTATACAACACCGCGCGATGCGGGTAATTCCGTTTGCGATTCATACTGTCGTTTGGCGATCTCGCGGTATTCCGTACTGTCAAGTACCTGCAACTGAAACAAGCGCCCGAGAACCACAATAAAGAGAGTTATAAAAACCAGCTTTAATACTATGAAGCGTCCGCGACTGAGCTTTTTCGGGGAACTATACTTTATATCTCCCTGGAACGCTCTTTTATGTTTGTGTTTCTTTCCTCGTTTCATGGTTTATGCCTGTCGAGTTCACGCTGTAGTTTCTTAACTTCGTCGCTGTCGATTGAAATCCACCGGGGCGGTTCCACTGGATTACTCAATCCGAGCCGGTCATTTGCAACCGAACTGATTTGTTCGAGGCGTGTTTGGTTATTTAAACCGGCACGAAGGATCTCGTTCGTATTCCGTATCTGTTCATACTCACGTTCAAGCCGGTTAATATCTCTCACCAATCCGTTGACCGCAATGATGTTGCTGATGTACAGCACGAGTGCAACGGCAAAAACGAATAGAAAAATTATTATATTAAAGGTGGATAATTTTTTCCGGCGCGGTTGTCTGGGACCGTGCCGGTATGCGTACCCCGGCCGGCTGCCCTGGATTTGTTCGGCACTTATGTCAGTCGTGTTCTGTTTTGCACGCCGGACATATTCCTGTACAAGATTGTCATTCTTTTTTACATTGCTCATGCCACCCTCCTTCTTCGCATCCAATCAGTTATTCACAAGACTATATTCGTTCGGCCGCTCGTAGTTTCGCGCTCCGCGAACGGGGATTCCGTTCCATCTCTTCGTCAGCCGGCTGAACCGGTTTCTTTGTCAGAATGCGAAAATCCGGCTTAATCTCTATATCCTGCCGGGCGAACGGATCGTCTGCCGGTTTTCGATCAACCGACCGTTCCTTTAAAAAAT
Organism: Bacteroidota bacterium; assembly: GCA_007128495.1. Lineage (GTDB taxonomy): Bacteria > Bacteroidota > Ignavibacteria > T3Sed10-11 > T3Sed10-11 > T3Sed10-11. The sequence continues at coordinate 1,125 of SKXH01000295.1, read as the reverse complement.
TCTTTACAATCCGGTCTTCAAGCGAATGATACGAAATAACAACAAGGCGGCCACCGGGCTGCAGGATTTCCGTTGTCTGCGCGAGAGCTTTCGAGAGATGATCAAGCTCTGCGTTTACCTCTATCCGCAGCGCCTGAAAAATCCGCGCCAGTGATTTAATGAGGTGCCGCTCTCCGACAATACGTTTGACAATCTCTGCGAGCTCACCGGTTGTTGTTATAGTTCGCTTCTTCCGTTCTTCTACTACTCTTCGTGCTATGCGTCGAGCGTTTCGCTCTTCACCATACCGGTAAAAGATATCGGCGAGTTCACGCTCGGCATACGTTTGTAAAACATCGACACCCGTCAAACCCGATCGTGTATCCATACGCATATCCAGCGGTACATCATGCTGAAAACTAAAACCCCGGTCACCACTGTCTATTTGATACGATGAAACTCCGAGATCGAAAAGGATGCCGGCGACCTTCCCGATAGACATCTCATATAATCGATCCCGGATATTGCTGAATACATCCTGAACAAAGGTTATTTGCGATTGCCGTTCTTGTAACTGCTGTCGTGCTTCATTGATTGCATCGGCATCCCTGTCGAAACATATAATCTGCGCCTTATCCGAAACGTTCTCCAGTACTGCCTTTGTGTGTCCCCCTCCACCCGTTGTCGCATCAACATATACTCCATCGCGCGAAGTTACCAGGTAGTCTATAACTTCACGCACAAGCACCGGCGCGTGGTACACGGCATTCATTATTATGTCTGGATGTTGTTTATTTGAAATACCTTTTCAGCAACCTCCTCGTATGATGCATCCTGCTGTTGTATATAATTCTCATAAATATCCGGGTTCCATATCTCCAGATGATCAAGCACGCCGAGAATGAGTGCCTCATTTTTTATTTCTGCAAGGTGGATGAGCTTCTGCGGCAGCATTATACGCGATTGAGCATCGAGCTGAACTTCAGTTGCGAATTGCAGCAAATGACGCATTACATAGCGGCTATTCGCATCGGAAGTTCGCAGCATTCGAATTTGTTTTTCATAATTGCTCCATTCATCGTATGGATATGCAAAAATACACCTGTCAAATCCGCGCGTAATAACAAATGTGTCGTTCGCCTCCGG
>SKXH01000032.1 GCA_007128495.1 Bacteroidota bacterium | reverse complement strand
TTACCAGTTCATCTCTCTCATCATAGTTTTCAACTTTTATCGGAAGAAGGTGTTCTTTTGAAACCCAGTAAATTACTTTTTCATACACGATGGGGTTTTCGGGTTCGGGTATCATTTCTATTACGTAGCAGTCGTACCCGTCAACGGTTTCACTTCTGATCAGTTCGTGTATGTAATCATTGATGAGCGAAGCCGCGCCGACGAGATCGTCGTTCGTGAAGTCGGAGCCCATCCAGGATTGCGACATCATCGATGGCGGCATTCTGATGGTGCGATCTACCTGCGGTTGGTAATTCCATATTTCGTTGCCTCTTTTCAGAAATGCCGTGCCTTCATCCCGGGCAGGTGCGGTGATATAGATGAGAGAATAATCGTCACCGAGCGTCCACGATCGCAATGAAATTTCGCGGGTGTAGCGGGATCTGACGGTTTCCATAGTCATTTCGTTGTATGATGCACCGCCGCGCATGTTTTGTTCCATCTCTGCAATTATTTCACGTGGATTATTTGCCTTAAGGGTTTGCAAAGAAACAATAAATGCAGAAATAATAATAACAGTAATCATCACACAATTAATCGTTTTCATACATTGTCTCCAATCCTTAGATTAGTTCTTTGTTTATTATTAATTCTTTGTAACGGATTTATTTATTACCAATGTGGTAACATCTGAAAGTAAATCGAAAAATTTATCATGTAATATATCAGGATCAGTATTATTATACTCGCTCCATTTTTCTCTGTACACAACAAAGGATAAAAATGGCATTAAAATGAGAAAGAAGTGTCCAAATTTTAATAAATTTTGATCTACCTCCATACCTGCTTTTTTAAAGTAATCAATACTTGCCTGTTGAGATATCTGTATTTTCATTAAAAAATCACCGATAAATTCTTTTTTTAATGCTTCCTGTTGGATAATTTTGTACATCCTTTTACGGCTTTCGAAAAAGGGATATGATAACTCCATCATCCTGGTTATTCCCTCTTTCGTGAGCAATTTATCGGCATCTTCAACCGGGAATTGATCTTTTTTGAAATCAAGCGCTTCCTGTACTAACCGGTTTATCAGTTCCTTCAGAATTTCCTCTTTATTCTCAAAATAATAGTAAATCAATGACTTGGGTACTCCGGCTTCTTTGGCAAGTTCCATAATACCGGTCCCATCAAATCCCTTATCTGCAAATAATTTTTCAGCGGCATCAAGTATATGCACCTTTGTAAGTGCTGATGCTTCTCTTTTCGCAATCTTTGTCATTTTTCTCCTCTTTTAATTATATCGACCGTTCGGTCTATTTTGTTATACGCAAAAAAATTTTGGAAGTTACACTTCCCGTCTTTTTGATTGACCGTTCGGTAAATAATATACGATCGAATTATGTAAATGTCAAGAGGGTAAATATTTTTTTGAGGAAATTTCAGACCTGCCGGGTCTCGCATGGGGAAAGATTAATTGAATCGTGACATAGAAAACGTTTCTTTTCTAACCCGTACCACCTCCCTGCTAAACTTTTCCGGCTCACCCAGAAAGGGGGTATGAGCCGAGTGTTCAAACACAATAATTTCTTTTTCTGGCGCATCGAGGATGTAATAGTATTCCTCAACTAATGCAAGCGGCGTATTATAATCATTTTTCCCGGTAAAAAAATATACCGGCACATCTAATAATCGTATATTTTCTCTGAAATTTACGGCTGTCATTTCACCGTCAACATGTATCGGACCACCCCCTCTGTTTGCACCTCGCATCCACCGGATATAATCCATAAAATTATATTCAGGCGCTCTGATCGCAATCCTTGCAATCTCTCCCATCCTCATATCGAAATTCCCGCCGTAGGAATCGACCAATCCGGCGAACTCTCTGTACTTGCGGTGGGTAAAAGGCGGAGTACCGAGATCATTTAGTTTTTCAAAACTTGCCTGATCATCTTTTGCTTCGATTTCAGTCATCAACCATTCATAAGCAATCTCAACTCCTTTCCGGTTATCAACCAACTGACTTACACCGATGTATGCATGAAATAATTCGGGATGTCTGTTAACCAACACAATACCAATTTGAGTCCCCCAGGAATGTCCCAGTAAAAATAACCTTTCTCTCTCAAATCGTTCGAGCAAATATTGAATTAATTCATATCCATCGTTCATGAACTGATCGAACGTCATCGTTTCTTCCTCAAACCCTCTGTGGTTCGATTTACCGGCGCCGCGCTGGTCCCAATGGACAACGATGAATTCTTTCTCCAATTCATTATCGAAAGCATGTGCGAGCGGCATCTGTGCGGCACCGGGTCCGCCGTGAAGCCAGAGTAATATCGGGTCTGTGGTATCTTTACCACGAATCGATATCCATTGTTCCAATCCACCCAGTTCGATCTTCACAAGTTCGGCTACACTGCCGTGTATGACATTCCCATCAGTATCTCTAAACTGCGGGGTAGACGGAATAACTCCCAGGTAGAGTATAACAAGACCGATTAGTACAACGAATCCGAATAAAAGTATTGTAATTATTTTTTTCATAATCCGTATGTCATAGATGTAGTCCACCTTGAAGGTAGACTACATCTGTCTCCTAAAATGCTTCGCCGAACGTTACATACAAACCCGACATTTCCTCACTGATACCGAAATCAAGACGAATATTTGTAGTTTCATCCCTGCCGATGTTGAATCGTACTCCTCCCCCTCCCGCCAATCTCCACGGATTTGTAAATGTGTCCGATACTGAAGTACCCACATTACCTGCTGCCATAAATGCAACCATCCCTATTCGCCAGAACAAGTGCTGACGTACTTCTGTCTGTACCGCTATAGAATTATGATCCCTGTATCTTCCTCCATAAATGCCGCGCATAATCCACAGACCACCAAGTAACGGCATCTCTTCGAATGGTACATCCCCGAAAGAGTGCGCACTATTCAACTGGAATGCAATCACCGATGATTGATTATCGATCAGCTCAATATACCTTCGTGCATCTAACTCAATGGTTCTGAAACTAAACGTACTTCCAGCCGCTCTATGTTGTAGTATGGAATTAATGTTTAGATAAATTCCTTCTGTAGGGGTAAGCACACTATTTCTACTATCATAAAGCAATCCCCAGCCGATTCCCAAACCGGTATGGCCGTCACTCCCTCTAAGATCCGGATATACCAACGGATCACCGTCCAGTGTTTCGAATGAAACATCGTATTGTCTGATAAACCGTATCCGTGGTCCGGTAAACAATTCAGAACCGATCTTTTTATACAAATTTTGTTCAAGTATAAGATTCCGTTGATCTATCAGTATCTCATCCTCTTCACGTGTATCATACCCGATACCCCAGAAACTTTGAGGAAAGTGATCAAATCGAGCTTCGCCCGTTAATTTGTATCGTTCTTCTGGTAAAAATATAGTATGATCCACCTGCAGGATAAATTGATTTTTCAGGGTGTAATTAAAAAACGGTCTGATATTTGATGAACGGGTTTCCGCCCCCGAACCGGGTAATTTAAACTGCCCCAATGCAGTGACGCCCAGAATAAGATCGGTCTCTGGAGCATACGCAATGACCGGCAACGGTACAATCGAGAATGAAGTTCGTGAGGTATCACCGTCGGCAGAGTAACCGGTCGATACGAAGGTAAAAAATATTAGCGGAAGAATGTATCTAATCATATGAATGGTTATCCGGCCACAGTTATTGATGGCTGTTACATTAAAATAAAGGAAGTTCAGAATATTGTCAAACAAAACGAAAAATCTTCAACAGTTCCACTGAATTTGTGAGAAAATGGATTTTTAATTATTATAGTAATATGAACATTTTTCGACATTACCTCCTCCTTATAATATGCAGTAATGTGCTGCTTCTTGTTTCCGGTTGCACACCAAAAAACGTTGAAGATGGCACGACAATCGGGCAATTTTCCGCACATCTTAATGAACGTATACCGCACTTAATGGATTATTATAATATTCCCGGCGTGTGTATTGCCGTCGTTAAAAACGGTACATTGAAATGGTCAAATGCATACGGTTATGCCGACATCGAAAATGAGCAGCCCTTAACTTCAGGAACCATTTTTCGTGCTGAATCTATTACCAAATCGGTAACCGCCTGGGGTATAATGAACCTCGTTGAACGGGGCAAAATAGCGTTGGATGATCCTGTTGCAAATTATCTTACAAGATGGGAATTTCATGAATCCGAATTCCTACAATCGAACGTAACCTTCAGAAGTGTGCTCAGCCACAGCGCCGGTATAAACAGTGCTATCTATACCGATTATCCACCGGATAAACCATTACCGCTTCTTGAAGATGTACTTGATGGTGCAAATGGTAACCCCGGTACCCATATAATACAGGAACCGGGAATCTCATTCCTGTACTCCAATCCGGGATTCATACTTCTCGAACTTCTCACAGAAGAAGTTACCGATACGGCCTTTGCCGGTTATATGCAATCATCGATCCTCACACCTCTCGGTATGGGTAATTCAACTTTTTCTTTTGTTGAAGTCAACCGTTCTCGTATTACCTCAACATACTTACTAAACGGAGATGCAGTACCACTGCAACGTGAAGCCGTCAAAGCTCATGGCGGTTTATATACAACCGTTGATGACCTTGCCCGGTTTGTAACTGCAAGCGTGAGAAGTTCAGAAGGTCAATCCCCGGCCAACGGTGTTCTGTCTAAAGCGAGTGTTAAAGAACTTCACACTCCTGTAATTTCGACAAAAAGTATCTATGCTCTTGTATCCGATGAAAGCGGATTTGGTCATTTTATTGAATATCTTGCCACCGGTCAAAAGGCGGTATCACATGGCGGGCAGGGCACCGGAACGATAACCTGGATGTATCAAATACCGGAAACCGGGGATGGTGTGGTAATCCTCACAAACAGTGAGCGAAGCTTCCGGTTTATCGCACAGATACTACGGAATTGGACACAATGGATGGGAATATCCCCGGTCGGACTCAGCCGGCTTTATTCTACTGTTATTCCGTTAGTCTGGATTTTATTCATTTCACTATGTTTGTTATCGGCATGGTTGGTATGGCAAACCGGGAATGGATTGAGACTCGGAAGACGAACCTTTGCACCTTTTGCATCACGAAATATTTACACGCGTTCAATAACCGGTGGATTTGCAGTAGTGATTATCGGGGTTTCGGTGTCGTTATCAACTCACAAAATGTTCCTTATATTCCTGCCCGTACTTAGCGGCTGGCTGATTCCGGCGTTAATACTATTTGCCTGTATATTGTTAGCTCAAACAATGTTTGTGAGGAATACAAATTCTTGAATATATAGATATTTTATTGAGATATGTTATTTAAATCATTTATCTGCTACCACCTTTTCCGGTTTTGTTGTTTGCCGTTTTATTGCCGATAGAACAGTTTTCCGCAAGCGGATTGATTTCGGCGTTATCTCAACAAGCTCATCATCTTTAATAAATTCTATTGCCTTTTCCAGTGTGAGAGGCAAAACCGGTGTAATCACAATGCCGTCATCTTTTCCGGAAGCACGCATATTCGAAAGCTTTTTCACTTTGCACGGATTTACGTTTAAGTCCTGCTCGCGATTGTGTTCTCCAACGATCATTCCTTCATAGACGGGATCGCCGGGATTGATAAACATTGTTCCCCGCGGTTCGAGATTATATATTGCATAGGCGACGGCATTTCCCTGCCGGTCAGATACAAGCGAACCGGTTACCCGGGATGGAAAATCACCGCGATACGGTTCATATCCTTCGAGATACGAATTCATTATACCGGTACCTTTCGTATCGGTGAGAAATTCACTCCGGTATCCTATTAACCCACGTGACGGTATGCTGAACTCAACTCGGACACGTCCCATCCCGTGATTCACAAGATTTATCATTCTCCCTTTTCGTTTTGCAAGTTTCTCGGTTACAATACCGACAAAATTTTCATCACAGTCGACAAATAAATGTTCGATCGGTTCGAGCAGTTGTCCTTTCTTTTCTTTATATATCACTTTCGGGCGTCCCACACTAAGTTCAAATCCCTGGCGTCGCATTGTTTCAATAAGAATTGCCATCTGAAATTCTCCCCTCCCCTGAACGATGAAACTATCGCCGTCGGGTGCATCCTCCACCTTCAATGCAACATTGCGTAACGTTTCTTTCACCAAGCGTTCTCTAATCTTGTTGGCTTGAACAAGCTTTCCTTCTCTACCGGATAGCGGAGAAGTGTTGATCGTAAACATCATAGAGATGGTTGGCTCGTCGACAGCAATTCTCTTCAATGCTTTTGGCGCTTCGTTGGTACCTATTGTATCGCCAATGTGGACATCCTCTATACCGGCAAGAATGATTATATCACCGGGTTCTGCCTGTTTCACCTCCCGAATAGTCAGTCCCTCATATACCTGCAGTTTTGTTACTTTCAACGGGGCGACATTACCATCTTCACCTATACATACCAGCGCTTCGTTATTTTTCACCGATCCATTAAACACCTTACCGATCGCAAGCCGCCCGACATAATCCGAATAATCCAGATCGGCCACGAGCATCTGGAACGGCTCATCCGTATGGTACTGCGGACCCGGAATTTCCCCGACAATCGTCTCGAACAACGGACGCAGATCGCTGCTCTCATCGTCAATTGAATATTTCGCGATACCATCGACAGCAATTGCATACAAAACGGGAAATTCAATCTGTTCTTCATTCGCATCCAAATCGATGAACAGATCGTATATTTCATTGAGCACTTCTTCCGGGCGTGCATCTTTACGGTCGATCTTATTTATTACAACAATGATTTTCTTCCCGCCGTCAAGCGCCTTTTTCAGTACAAATCTTGTTTGCGGCAAAGGTCCTTCGGAAGCATCGACCAGCAGGATAGCACCGTCTACCATCATTAATGCTCGTTCTACTTCTCCGCCGAAATCGGCATGTCCGGGGGTGTCGAGAATATTGATTTTGACATCCTGCCATACGACAGAGCAGTTCTTTGCTGCGATAGTAATTCCGCGTTCCTTTTCAAGATCAAGTTTATCCATCACCCGCTCGGCAATATCTTGATTTTCTCTGAACAAACCGCTTTGCCTGAACATAAGATCAACAAGTGTCGTTTTTCCGTGATCAACGTGGGCAATTATAGCAATATTTCGTAGTTTATTATTAACTGCTGATTGTTTCATTTCTCCTCAATCACTCATGTGTAATAAATTGTAAAAATGTGTATATTTTGAAACTCTTATATTAATCAATATTCTCTCGATTTCCAAATAGGCCGATGAAACGCACAATATTTTTTCAGGGAATTCCCGGTGCATTCAGTCATATAGCTGCAATAGGTTATTTCGGTAGGAATTATACGTTTACCGGGTTAGCAACATTTCATGATATCTTCAAGGAAGTGGAAAACGGAAGGATGGTATACGGGGTTATTCCGGTCGAAAATAGTCTGGCAGGGTCGGTTGTTGAAAATTATGATCTGCTTTATTCACACAACGTCTCGGTAACCGGTGAATATTATCAACCGATCCGGCACAATCTGCTGGTGAAAAAAACATCCCAAAAAGGAGAATCCATTACATTAGACGATATACACAAGGTGTATTCACATCCGAAAGCGCTCGAACAATGCGTGCAATTTTTCAGAAAATATCCGCACATCAGTCCGCAGGCATATAACGATACAGCAGAAGCAGCCCGATATATTTCTTCGGCATACGAGAGCAATATTGCCGCGATTGCAAGTCGTGAAGCTGCTGAATTATACGGACTCGAAATTATCAAGGAAGCAATTCAGGATAATCCGAACAACTGGACGCGTTTTTTGATCATATCAAGTTCACATCGGGATCAGGATATACTCGCCCACGATACGATGTACAAATGCTCCTTTATGTTCACACTGCCGCATAAACCCGGAAGTCTTCATTCAATAATCGGGTTATTTGCGAACGCTCATTTAAACTTATCCAAAATAGAATCCCGCCCAATCCATGGAACGACGTTTGAGTATGTATTCTCCATTGACGTGGAATTCCACTCACACGATTACTTACTTGTTCGTGAATTGATACACTCGTGCGAAGAATTGACGAACGAGATCAAAGTACTCGGCTACTACCGAAAAGCTCACATTCCAAGGGAATAGTGAAATATCACCAGTTTGCACTCACAAGAAACAACGCAATTACAAATATGACCACTTTGGACGAAACAAAAAACAAGCGTCCGGCTGCGATCATGCGCCGAACCCAATCCCGTCCCTCTTTTGTTTCCTGCCATTCCTTATTTGAACGCCGCAGCGCAATTTCGAACAAAACCTCAATCACGGTCAGGATAACGAAGAGATAAAACATAAAGGTGAACCGGCCGGCAAGTAAGAAAATGAAACTTGCAACGATCAACCCGAGATCGATCCAGCGCCACGCATCGAATTTGACTAAATTGCGCATTGTATTAAGTGAATACCCTTGAAACGGTATCTTTTTATGGGAGTGTTTTGTGTGTGCCATCGCAGAATGGCTCATTACCTGTATGTTTGCAGCGACACCACGCTACTTTTTTCTTTTCGGTTATTTCAACTTTCATAGGGGTAAATTCAGTCCCCTCGTGTGAACCATCGCAATACGGCTGATTTTTTGATCGACCACACCGGCACCAGTAGTATGTACCCGGTTCTACTTCCATAACTGCGGGAGTACGTTCAGCAATTACCGGTTTATCTGCCATAAGTATAACCTCGAAGTTAAAATATTAACATTACTTTGGTT
>SKXH01000121.1 GCA_007128495.1 Bacteroidota bacterium | reverse complement strand
TCAATTTGTTCGAGTATTAATTGTTTGAATTCTTCGCGCTGTTCGGGATTCATATCGCCTCACGCCCCTTGTTGAAATTTGATGCATCGGTTTTGAATTCGGATGTAAAATGAAATTCGACCTCCGGGAAGTTCTCGATCGCCGAATTCAGTAGCCACTGCGATTCAGCAAAGAAGACCGGATTATCATCCTTATCATAATAAATATGGCGCGACTTTGCGCGCATGAATTCTTCCAGCTTTGCGGGTTTTTCCGAGGTAATCCAGCATGCCTTTGCGTAGTTCATCTGCTGAAACCGGCACGACGCACCGTACTCGTGCTCAAGCCGGTATTGAATTACATCAAACTGTAATTCACCGACAGTTCCAACTATCTTTCTTCGTCCATCGCTGTGAATAAAGAGCTGTGCAACACCTTCATCGGTAAGCTGTTCAATTCCTTTATCGAGCTGCTTCGATTTCATGGGGTCGGTATTCACCAGTTCCTTAAATATTTCCGGTGAAAAATTTGGAATTCCTCTGAATACAAACGACTCCCCCTCGGTCAGCGTATCGCCTATTTTAAAATTACTGCGGTCATACAATCCGACAACGTCGCCCGGGAATGCTTCATCGATAATGTTCTTGCTCCGTGCCATAAAGTTGTAAGGATTATTGAAGCGAAGATCTTTATTCAATCGAACGTGATGAAAGTATTTATCGCGTTCGAACCTACCCGAGCAGACACGCAGAAATGCGATCCTGTCTCGATGCCGCGGGTCGAGATTTGCGTGTATCTTGAAAATGAAACCGCTGAATCTCTCTTCTTCGGGCTTTACCAATCGCTGGTCTGTTTCCCGGTCTTTTGGCGGAGGTGCTATCGCAACAAAAGTCTCAAGCAGTTCCCGAACGCCGAAGTTATTCAACGCACTGCCGAAAAACACCGGCGCCACACTGCCGCTCAGGTAGTCGTTGATATCGAACGGATCGTATACTCCTTCGACAAGTTCAACTTCTTCACGCAAGCGATCGGCATCACTCCCGATCTTATCGTCAAGCACAGCGTCGTGGACATCATTGATTAAAAGCCGTTCATCTTCAATGGTAGTTTTGCCGGCTTTAAAGAGGTAAATATTTTTCTCGTGTAAATTATAAACACCTTTAAATTCCTTCCCCATGCCGATAGGCCAGGTCAGCGGACGTACTTTAATTTCGAGCTTGCGTTCGAGATCATCCATCAACTCGAACCGACGCATACCTTCGCGGTCGAGCTTGTTAATAAAAATGATAACCGGCGTATTACGCATACGGCAGACGTTCATCAACTTTTCGGTCTGCTCCTCGACGCCTTTCACTGAATCGACAACAAGAATGACACTGTCCACCGCTGTCAGCGTGCGGTAGGTATCCTCGACAAAATCCTTATGTCCCGGCGTATCCAGAATATTGATATAAAGGTTTTTATATTCAAACGTCATCACCGAAGTTGCAACCGAGATTCCACGTTGCCGCTCGATGTCCATAAAGTCAGACGTAGCGCTTTTTTTAATCTTATTAGATTTCACAGCGCCCGCCGTCTGAATGGCTCCGCCGAAGAGGAGTAATTTTTCAGTCAGCGTGGTCTTCCCCGCATCAGGGTGGCTGATGATGGCAAACGTACGTCGTTTTTGTATTTCCTGATCGAAGTTCATATAGTATATTTTATTGGAAAAATTAAGAAACTTATAATATAAGGATATTTATCGCAATTAACCAATTTCTTGCTGTAACTTAGCATTCTTCCCGCTCTGGCGAGTGGGTTACAAAATACCATCGAATAGTATTTGTAACACCACACGCCAGTGTGGTTCGTGCTTGATAGTAAAAATACTGAAGCGGTTCTGGTAATTCCAACCATTCTCCCGCTCTGGCGGCCACACGCTCAATTCATTCAATTCAACTAAAACTTGCGCATTTTAACTCGTTTTCGTATATTGATTAGCTTTAGATACTGGGAAATTATGTAGATAAATATGTTTGATAATTTAACCGAAAAATTCGAAGGTGTAATAAAGAAACTCCGCGGGCACGGCAAGATATCCGAAGAGAATATAGCCGAGACCCTGCGCGAGGTTCGCCGTGTGCTGCTTGATGCCGATGTCAATTACAAAGTTACCAAGCAGTTCATCGCCGACATACGCGAACGTGCGCTCGGTCAGGATGTGCTGCAAAGCATCACTCCGGGTCAGCAGTTTGTAAAAATTCTAAACGACGAGCTCATCAAATTGATGGGCGAAACAAACACCGGTATCACCTTCGCCCCCACACCGCCGACGGTGATTCTCGTCGCCGGACTTCAGGGTTCGGGTAAAACAACATTCACGGCGAAACTTTCACATCATCTGAAATCAAAAGGCAAATTGCCGTTGATGGCCGCAGCCGATATATACCGTCCGGCTGCAATCGATCAGATCGAAATGCTCGGTAACCAAACAGGTATACCGGTATACATCGACAGAGAGAACGATGCCGTCTCAATTGCAAAAGATGCAATTAATTACGCGCGCAAAAATGCACGGGATGTGGTTATTATCGATACTGCCGGTAGAATGCACGTCGATGAAAAAATGATGGATGAGGTGGCGAGCATTCGCGACGCAGTCGATCCGAATGAAATATTATTCGTGGTCGATTCGATGACCGGACAGGATGCAGTCAATACTGCAAAAGCATTTCACGACCGGCTGAATTTCGACGGCGTCGTGCTAACCAAGCTCGACGGTGATACACGCGGCGGTGCAGCGCTTTCAATTAGGGCCGTCGTCGAGAAGCCGATCAAATTCGTCGGTATCGGTGAACGTGTCGATGCCCTCGAACCGTTCTATCCCGACCGTATGGCGTCACGGATACTCGGGATGGGGGATATCGTTACGCTCGTCGAAAAGGCGCAACACCAAGTTGACGAAAAGAAAGCGCAGGATCTCGAGAAGAAAATGCGCAAAGCAGAATTCACCTTCGAGGATTTTCTCGATCAACTTCAACAAATTAAAAATATGGGCCCGCTCAGCGATGTGCTTTCAATGATACCCGGCATGAGTAAAATGCCTAACGTAAAAAATGTCGATGACGGCGAGCTGGTACGGGTCGAAGCGATCATTAAATCAATGACCCCGGAAGAACGCAAAAAACCTCAGATACTTAACGGTACCCGGCGGCGGCGCATCGCAATGGGGAGCGGGACTACGGTACAGGAAGTAAACCGGCTTATTAAACAGTTTAATGAAATGCAGAAGATGATGAAATCCTTTTCCAAAGGAAAAGGCAAGGGCAAGATGAAAACAAAAGATTTAATGAGGGGAATGGGCGGCGGTATGCGTACCCCCTTTGGCTAAAATTTTAAAATACAATAATCAATAATAAATTATTAGGAGGAACACGTTGGCAGTTCGCTTGCGTTTAAGACGGGTCGGTCGAAAAAAATTTCCGATCTACAAAGTTGTTGCAGCCGATAAGCGGTCACCCCGCGATGGCCGTTTTATAGAATCGGTTGGGCAATACGAACCACTGAGAAACGATAATGTTGTTACATTTAACGAAGAACGGGTTATGTACTGGCTGAAAAACGGTGCCCAGCCGTCGACCACCGTGCAAAATCTTCTTCGCAGCCAAGGACTATGGCTCAAATGGTCACTCATAAAAAAGGGTGCGGATGAAAGCACAATAACGGAACAGCTTGAAAAATTCTCAATGCAGCGTGCAGAGCGGGAACAACAAGCTAAGGAAAAAGCCGCTGATAAAAAGAAAGAAAAGGCAGCCCCCGAAACAGAGCAGCCGGCTGCAGCGGAATCCGCTCCGGAAGAAGCGCCAACATCCGAAGAGAAACAGGAAACAACTGACGTGCAGGAAGAACAACAAACTGCACCTGCTGAAGGTGAAGAACAATCCGGTGAACCGGAAGAAAAACAGTCTGCACCCGAAGAAACTGAAACAGATTCCAAAACGCAGCAAGATACTGCTCAAGATGACCAAAAAGAAGAACCTTCAAACGAAGATTCTTCAAAGAAAGAATAAGTTTTCCCTTTTCCCTAACTTGATGGACTACGGCATGTACGAAGGTGGCTAAATGCTTCAAAAGGAGGTGTTGCCATGAGAGAGAGAGAATTCGTAGAGTACATCGCCAAAGAACTGGTTGATGCACCCGAAACAGTCGAAGTGAATGAAGAGCTGAAAAACGATAAAATAGTTGTTAAACTGAAAGTTGGGGAAGATGAAATCGGTAAAATCATCGGTAAAAAAGGACGCACCGCTTCGGCATTTAGAGTGATGTTCAGCGCAGTTGCGGCGAAATACGGAAAACGGGGTATCCTCGAAATAATTGAATAACCCCGAATGAGAGAAAAATACAGAATCGGATCAATCGCTCGCCCCGTCGGGATGAAAGGCGAAGTCATCGTTAATCCCGATACGTATGATGTAGAACGATTCTTTGACCTTGACATGGTGTATGCAGGAAGGTCCGAAGAGGTGAGCGAGTTGTTGACGGTTGAATCGGTTCGGATTCAGAAGGAAAGACCCATTCTAAAATTTGAATCCATAAACTCACGCAGTGATGCCGAAAAAATCGTCGATTATATTTTATTCGTCGATGAAAAAGATCGGATCGAATTGCCGGAGGGGATATATTTTATTCATGACATTATCGGCATGGATGTATATTCCGTCGATGAAGAGTATATAGGAAAAGTTAAAGACGTACTCACGCTGCCGGCGCATAACATATACATTGTGCATCATAACAATAAAGAAGTGATGATACCCGCGGTTGATGAATTTATAGAGTCAATCGATGAAGAAGAAAACATCATCCGCATCAGACCGATTGAAGGTTTGCTTGAGTAAATGCATGCGTATCGATATAGTAACCGGTTTACCCGGAATTATAAAAAGTCCGTTAAACGAAAGTATTATCAAGCGTGCCCGGGAAAGCGGCAGCGTCATTATCGAGACCCACGATCTAAGAGATTATACGCACGATCGTCATAAAACCATTGACGACACACAGTACGGCGGCGGCGCGGGGATGGTTCTGAAACCCGAACCGTTATTCGAATGCATCGAAACGCTGCAAAAACAACGGGAGTATGACGAAGTTATTTATTTAACACCCGACGGCAATCGGTTCGATCAATCGATGGCGACCGAATTATCGCTCAAAGAAAATCTGATACTGTTGTGCGGACATTATAAGGGTGCCGACGAACGCGTGCGCGAGGCGCTGGTAACGAAAGAGATATCAATCGGCGATTACGTTTTAACCGGAGGTGAGCTTGCCGCGGCGGTTATAGTGGATGCGGTGGTACGGTTACTGCCCGGCGTTTTACACAACAGCACATCGGCAATGACCGATACATTTCAGGATAATTTACTCGGTGCGCCCGTTTACACCAGACCGCCGGAATACCGCGGAATGAAGGTGCCGGATGTTCTGCTGACCGGTAATCATAAAGCGATTGAAGAGTGGCGCCAGGAACAACGAATGAAACGGACGAAAGAAAAAAGACCGGATTTGCTCAATGAGTAGAAACGGATCGTTCACTAATATTTAGCGTAAAATATTTTTTGTAAGTAACAGTAACTAATTCTTGACAGGAGAAAGTAACAATGGACAAAGTTCGTCTTGTAGAGACAACGCAGATAAAACCCGAACTGACCGAATTTAAACCGGGCGATACGGTAAACGTACACATTCGCGTAATTGAGGGGGAGAAAGAACGTATTCAGCAATTTCAGGGTATCGTAATCAGCCGTAAAGGGAGCGGATTAAACGAAACGTTCACGGTTCGAAAAATATCCGAAGGTGTTGGAGTCGAGCGCATATTCCCCGTTCACTCACCGCGCATTGCAAAAATAGATAAAGTACGCGATGGAAATGTCAGGAGGGCGAAACTATATTACCTTCGTAATCTTACCGGTAAAGGTGTCAGACAAAAAACGAGATAATGGTATCACAACCTGTAACCGTCGGACTTATCAAAGATATATTCGCGCAGCCATTAACGTATGCGCTCGAAAACAATACCATTGCTCATCCCTGTACACTTCGATACTCCTCGCTGGCTGAAAATGCACGACAATTAGAGGCCGGTGAGGTTGATATCGCATTGATCTCCCCTATCGATTATGCAAAACATTCCATGGATTGGGAGATCGTTCCCGGTCTGGGAATCGCTTCGTATGGTGTTACGGGGGCTGCAAAACTTCTTTTTAAAAAAGATTTAATAAACATTTCCACCATCGCATCCGACCTTCGCTTTCCTACCGAAATGGTCGTAGCGCAGCTTGCCTTCATTGAAAAGACCGGTGAAAAACCGCAGTTCATCACACAGGGTGTACAGCCGGGAATCATTCCCGAAAAAACCGACGCCGTGCTGCTTGTCGGTGACGATGCGCTGCCGGTTAAAACAATTCAGGAAGGTGTATTCGATATTGCCGAAGAATGGAACGATGTCATCGGACTTCCCCTTGTCCACGCAGTCTTCGCTGTAAAACGAAATACCATCTCGCCAACGACTGCTGCCATCCTCCTGCAATCCCACTCCTATTATCAGGAACATAAAGACACGATTATTCCGGAGCTTTCAAAATCCCGCGGCATCGATCAGGAGCGGTTAAACATCCACCTCAATGAAGAAATCCGCTATACACTCGACGAACTTGATACCGACGGTATGAAAGAAATTTTCAGGCACTGCTTCTTCCACACAATGCTCAACGATATCCCCGAAATTGTTTTCACACAAGCCGCCTCAACAGACCAGTCACGGATGAACTGATTATCATGTGCAGTTACTCATCAAATCCCGAATCATAGCCCCACATTTTGAATTTCAAGAAAAATTAGCTTACATTGTTACAATTAAGCTGTCGGGATTTAAACCTTTACTTTAAGCAATGCTGAAACACCTGCACATAAGAAACTACGCGCTTATCGATAAGATCGATATCGACTTTGAGCGGGGATTGAATATCCTTACCGGCGAAACAGGCGCCGGCAAATCTATACTCATCGGTGCAATAGGATTGCTCCTCGGCGAACGCGCCAGTAGCGATACGGTGCGTCAGGACACCGGGAAAGCAGTCGTTGAAGCTGCCTTCGGCATCGAAAAAAACAAACTCATCACTTCCCTGCTCGAAGAAAATCAAATCGATTGGATGGAGCCGTTGATTGTAAGGCGCGAAGTGACAACGGGCGGGCAAAGCCGCGGATTTATAAACGATACGCCGGCCAATGTAAAAACAATGAAAGCTCTCGGTGAACTGCTTGTCGACTTACACGGTCAGCATGAACACCAATCGTTGCTGCGCATCAACATGCACGCCAAACTGCTTGACGACTTCGGCGGCTTAACCGGCATCGTAGCCGATTATAAAAAAAGTTATAAAAAGCTGCACGGACTTTTCGAGAAACTCCGTGATTTACAACAACGTGAACAATCGCTCAAAGAAAAAAAAGACCTGTATACCTTTCAGATCAACGAGATAGATAAAGTAGATCCGCAGCCCGATGAAGAGACGTCGCTTGAAACGGATTTAAATATTCTTGAAAACGCCGAGACGCTATATGAACAAACGCAACAACTTTATGAGTTACTGTACGAGAACGAACGGTCGGTATATGAAACGCTCGTCATTGCACGCAATCGCCTTGAATCGCTCGCGGATATCGATCCGTCATTTGAAGAGTTTAAAAAAGAGTGTACCTCGGCTGAAGCGATAGTTAACGAGATAGCAAAATTTTTACAGGGATATAATTCAAGGATTGAATTCGATCCGGAGCGGCTTGAACAACTGCGCGACCGGCTCGGACAGCTTTCTTTATTAAAGAAAAAATACGGCGGCAGCATAGAAAGCATCATCGAGCATCGCAAGAATATCGGCGAGGAATTAGAACTCGCAGAGAATTTTCAGGATTCAATCGATGCACTGAAAAACGAAATCAAAAGCGCCCGCTCGGAACTTTCGACCATCGCCGAACGTCTCTCTTCCAAACGAAGAGATACCGCGAAGAAAATCTCAAAAATGATCGGTAATGAATTATCGACGCTCGGTATTCCCAATGCAAACTTTGAAGTACAGATAACGACAAAACCAGACACAATGGGTGAGTTAAACGAAGAAAACGCATTCGTTAAACTCGGTAAAGAATTTTATCCGGCATATCACAACGGCATAGATAAGGTTGAATTTTATATTTCAACAAATCTTGGAGAACCGCCGAAACCGCTGGCTAAAGTGGCGTCGGGCGGCGAAATATCACGCATCATGCTGGCTATGAAATCGGTCCTTGCAAAAAGCGAACGCCTGCCGCTCCTTATTTTCGATGAAATTGATGTCGGTGTGAGCGGAAGAATTGCACACGCGGTAGGCAAGAGCTTAAATAATCTATCGGCGTATCATCAGATAATTGCAATTACCCATCTGCCGCAGATTGCAGGATTGGCAGATTGTCATTATGTTGTAGAAAAGATTGAAGATGAAAAACACACCGCAACACGCGTCCGGAAATTAACAACCGGCGAGCGCGTACGCGAGGTAGCCCGCCTGCTCAGCGGCGAAGAGATAACCGAAGCCGGAATTGCAGGCGCGAAAGAATTGATAAAAAGTGAGTAAACAATGTCACTACAAATATATAATACATTAACCCGAAAAAAAGAAACATTCACACCTGTTATCAAAGATCAGGTGGGTATATATGTTTGCGGACCAACCGTCTACGGTGATTCTCATATCGGTCACGCAAAGAGTTATGTATCGTTCGATGTTGTCGTGAGGTATCTGCGGTATCTCGGCTACTCCGTCTTGTACATTCAAAACATCACCGACG
>SKXH01000133.1 GCA_007128495.1 Bacteroidota bacterium | reverse complement strand
GGTGCCATGCTGCCGATTTTATTTAAAAAACTCGGCTTTGACCCTGCCATTATGTCGGGGCCATTTATTACAACTATTGTAGATATATTTGCACTGATTTTATATTTTGAACTGGCGAGGTTGTTTCTGGGTATAGCGTAAGAAATGTATTTTATATATAACAAAGGGGCGGTTCGAAAGCCGCCCCTTTCTTTATATATAACGTTACGAGGTCACTTTCTCTTTTTCTTTCGCCTCTACTTTCTCTTCCGCTTCCGGTTCCGCTACCACCGCTTTGATCTCTTCCGGTCTCTCCGTCGGTGTCACCAAAATATTTCTGTACCGTTTCAGTCCGGTTCCGGTTGGTACCAGTTTACCTATGATGACGTTCTCTTTGAGTCCGTGCAGCCGGTCGATCTTAGATGCGATCGATGCTTCGGTCAGAACTTTTGTAGTCTCCTGGAACGAAGCCGCAGAAATGAAGCTATCGGTCGTGAGTGACGCCTGGGTAATTCCAAGCAATACCGGTTCCGACGTAGCCGGCTCTGCGTCTCGATATTCGATAACTTTCTTCGATTTCTTTCGCAAATCGGTATTTTTTTCACGCACTTTTTTCTTCTCAACAAGTTCACCATTCTTCAACTTCGAATCTCCCTTGCTGGTAATGACAACCATATTTGCGAGATTCTCGTTTTCCTCGTTGAGCAGTATCCGGTCAACGTGATCTCCTTCGAGAAACTTGGTATCTCCCGTATCAATCACTTTAACTTTCTGCATCATCTGTCGAACGATCGCCTCAATATGCTTATCGTTAATCTTAACACCCTGCATACGATAAACTTCGAGGATTTCATTCAATAGATATTTCTGCAAACTACCGACACCGCTTATACGGAGTATGTCATGCGGATCGATGGCACCATCGGTCAGCGGCTCGCCTGCGAACATATGATCGCCCGGTTGAACGGTAAGGTGCTTCCCGATCGCGACATTATATTTTCGCTCATCCTTACCATCGTGACTGGTAACTATGATCTCGCGTGAACCGCGCTTCTGTTCACCGAATGAAACGACGCCATCTATCTCGCTCAGAATTGCAGGATCGAACGGACGGCGTGCCTCGAACAATTCGGTAACACGCGGCAGACCTCCGGTGATATCGCGGGTTTTACCGCTTTCCCGCGGTATCTTTACAAGTATCTGTCCTGCTTTGACCTGGTCTCCATCCTCGACGACAATATGTGATCGCGTCGGTAAGATGTGTGTCGCAAGGGCTTTACCGTTTTTATCGGTAATTTTAATCGAAGGACTCAAAGAACGATCACGACTTTCGGTTACAATTTTTTGGATGTAACCCGTCTGTTCATCCGGTTCTTCCCGATATGTCACATTTTCCTTGAGATCAGCATATTGAATCACACCGTCTTGCTCTGCGACAATGACGGCATTGTATGGATCCCATTCATATAGCATTTGTCCGCGTTCTATTTCCTGTCCATCCTCCACATGCAATACAGCACCGTAAGGAATAGTATACTTTATAAGTTCGCGGTTATCCTGGTCGAGGACTTTGACAACACCGTTCCTGCCGACAACGATCTTTCTCGGTGTCTCATCTCCTTGTTGCTCAATTGCCCGGAGCCCCTCGAGTTTAATTTTGCCATCGAAACGAGTTGTTACCTGCGACTGTGCTGTGATCAAGCTTGCCGTACCGCCGGTGTGGAATGTACGCAACGTGAGCTGCGTACCCGGTTCACCGATCGACTGGGCAGCGATAACACCCACCGCCTCACCGACTTGAACGAGATCGCCAGTTGTGAGATTCCGTCCATAACACTTCGCACAGACTCCACGCTTGGATTCACACGTGATTACCGAGCGGATTTCCACCTCCTCGATAGACGTCTCTGCAACGCGTTGCGCAAGGTCTTCGTCTATCATTTCACCTACTTTCACGATAACCTCACGGGTCAACGGATCGACGATATCATTTGCTGCCACACGTCCGAGAATACGTTCGGATAACGGTTCTTTTATATCTTCGCCTTCTTTCAATGAACTGGTTGTAACACCCCGGATCGTACCGCAATCGTGTTCAGTAATGATAGCATCCTGTGCGACATCAACAAGACGGCGGGTGAGATAACCTGCATCTGCAGTTTTAAGCGCTGTATCAGCAAGACCTTTACGTGCACCGTGGGTGGAAATAAAGTACTCAAGTACCGATAACCCTTCACGGAAGTTAGCGATGATCGGGTTTTCGATTAACTCACCCGTTTGCCCGGTCAAGCTCTTCTGTGGTTTCGCCATCAAACCGCGCATACCGGCAAGCTGACGAACCTGTTCCTTTGATCCACGGGCACCGGAATCGATCATCATATAGAGTGAATTAAACCCTTCACGGTTTTTCTGTAATGAATTAAATAATCGCTCCGCTACACGGTTGGTTGCACGCGTCCAGATATCGATTACTTTATTATAACGTTCACCCGAAGTTATAAATCCACGCCGGTATTGTTTCTCGATTTTATCGACGTCGCTTTGCGCCTTCTCAATGATCCACTCTTTTTCATCCGGGACAAGTGCATCGGCAATGCTCACCGATAACCCCCCTTTGCCCGCATATCCAAATCCAAGATCCTTCAAATCATCAAGAAACTGCGCAGTCTTCAGGTTTCCGACTTTTCGAAATACAGATAGAATTAAAGTTACAAGGCGTTTTTTGTTCAACAGTTCATTAACAAAACCGACACCTTCGGGAACGATTTGATTAAAGAGCACCCGGCCGGTGGTGGTTTCTACCAACTCGCCGCTTACCCGCACCTTAATCTTGGCGTGTAATCCAAGCCGGAAATTATTATATGCAACAAGAGCTTCACCCGGCGATGCAAATACTTTTCCTTCACCCAGATCGGTATCTTTAGACTTGGTGAGATAGTAACATCCCAGAACTATATCCTGACTCGGTACCACAATCGGATTACCGTTCGCGGGTGAAAGAATGTTATGGCTCGAAAGCATGAGTATACGCGCTTCGAGCTGGGCTTCATAGCTTAACGGAACGTGCACCGCCATCTGGTCGCCGTCGAAGTCTGCGTTAAATGCAGCACATACAAGAGGATGAATACGGATAGCTTTCCCCTCGACAAGTACCGGCTGAAATGCCTGAATACCAAGACGGTGTAGTGTAGGCGCACGGTTGAGTAATACCGGATATCCGTCTATAATATTTTCCAGAATATCCCAGACTTCAGGTCCCTTCTTCATCACGATCTTTTTCGCGCTCTTAACGGTCTTGACGATACCGCGTTCGATAAGCTTGCGAATGATAAACGGCTGGAACAGCTCAACCGCCATCTCTTTCGGCAGACCGCATTCGTGTAATTTCAACTCAGGACCAACCACAATAACCGAACGACCGGAGTAATCAACCCGCTTGCCGAGTAAGTTTTGCCGGAACCGCCCTTGTTTCCCTTTCAGCATATCGGAGAGCGATTTTAATGCCCGGTTGTTATCGCTCAAGACTGCATTTGCACGCCGCGAATTATCAAACAATGAATCAACCGATTCCTGCAGCATTCGCTTTTCGTTACGAAGTATAACTTCAGGAGCTTTAATATCAATTAACCGCTTGAGCCGATTATTCCGGATGATGACCCTGCGATACAGATCGTTGAGATCGCTTGTCGCAAACCGACCGCCCTCGAGCGGCACGAGTGGTCTGAGTTCCGGAGGAATTACCGGAATAACATCCATTACCATCCACTCGGGATTGTTCGGTGGTGAATCCTCACGCTGACGGAATGCCTCAACAACACGCAAACGTTTCAGTAATTCTAATTTTTTCTGGGGAGAAGTTTCCTCTTTTGCCCTCGCTCTGAGCTCGGCGCTTAATGATTCGATATCGACATCGCGCAGCAGCATCTTGACAGCTTCCCCGCCGATACGAGCAACAAATTTCCTTTTATCTGAATCATCAAGCTCCTGGTTTCCTTCCGGCAACGATGAAAGGATCTCAAAGTATTGCTCTTCGGTCAACAGATCCTTCGGTTGCAAGCCGGTTGTACCGGGATTAATAACGACATACGATTCGTAGTAAATTATTTTCTCGAGGTCTTTTGTTGTCGTTCCCAGAAGGTAACTTATCTTCGAGGGCTGGGATTTGAAGTACCAGATATGGACGATGGGTGCGGCAAGGGCAATATGTCCCATCCGCTCACGACGTACACTTTTCTGGGTAACTTCAACGCCACACCGGTCGCAGATAATCCCTTTGTAGCGAATGCGTTTATACTTACCGCAATGACATTCCCAATCGCGAACCGGACCGAATATTTTTTCACAGAACAATCCGTCTTTCTCAGGACGAAATGAGCGGTAGTTAATGGTCTCCGGCTTTGTCACTTCACCGTGTGATCGATTCAGGATCAGATCCGGTGAAGAAAGCGATATTGAGATTTGCTTTATGTTTTTCTTTAGTACTTCTCGTGTTGTAAAAGGCATTGATACCCTCCGAATAAAATCTTTATTGTTTACCGATACACTGTGTATTGGGACATCGCTATTTATTCAATTCTCACATCGAGTCCCAGGCCCTGCAGCTCCCGAACTAACACATTAAATGATTCGGGTACATTCGGGTCGGGCAGGTTCTCACCTTTAACAATAGCTTCATAAACCTTTGCTCTGCCCTGCACATCATCACTCTTAACTGTCAGTATTTCCTGAAGTGTATGTGCCGCTCCGTATCCCTCAAGCGCCCACACCTCCATCTCACCGAAACGCTGTCCGCCGAACTGCGCTTTACCGCCGAGCGGCTGCTGGGTAATAAGTGAGTACGGGCCGATTGAACGAGCGTGAATCTTATCGTCAACAAGATGGGACAGTTTCATCATATAGATATATCCCACCGTAACCGGCTGATCGAATTGCTCGCCTGTCCGCCCGTCGTAGAGAGTGCTTCGACCGTCTTCGGGTAATCCGGCTTTTTTTAGTTCCTCTTGAACGAGTTCCCAATTCGCGCCGTCAAAGATCGGAGATGCATATTTTACTCCCAGCTTTTTACCGGCCCATCCCAATGCGGTTTCAAGGAGCTGCCCGAGATTCATTCGGGATGGCACACCGAGCGGATTTAAGATTATATCGACCGGCGAACCATCAGGCATGAAAGGCATATCCTCTATAGGAACAACATTTGCGATAACACCTTTATTACCATGGCGTCCGGCCATCTTATCGCCGATTGACAGTTTTCGTTTCTTTGCAACATATACCTTTGCAAGTTGTACAATACCCGGAGGCAGCTCATCGCCGAGTTGAACCTTTTGTTTTTCACGCCGGTAAATGTCTTCTATTTCATCGACCTTAAACAGATAACTCTCATATATGCGGCTGATAATATTGTTCTTCCGGGTATCATCTATCCATTCGGATTCGAAATCAAGATCGGTCAGTTTCTCGAGGGTCTGGAACGTATCTTCCTTCAATTGGGTATTCGCTCGAATAATCACCTGACCGTCTTTATCCCGAATTCCTGCAGACTTTTCGCCGTTCAATAAGAGATCCAGTTTTTCACCGAGTTTTTGCTCGAGTTCTTTGAGCTCTTTACGGCGTTGTCTGTCGAGAGAATCTATTTTTCGTTTATCCTCTTTTTTGGATTCGGTATCCTTTTTCTTCCGGCTGAAAAGTTTGGTACCAATAACCACACCGCGCAATCCCGGTGGTGCTTTGAGCGATGCATCTTTTACATCGCCTGCTTTGTCACCGAAAATAGCTTTCAATAGCTTCTCTTCAGGCGTGGGGTCGGTTTCACCTTTGGGTGTAATTTTACCGATAAGGATATCGGCCTCTTTTACTTCCGAACCGACTCGGATAATACCGTTTTCATCAAGATTTTGTGTTGCCTCTTCGCTCACATTCGGTATCTCGCGTGTCAACTCTTCTTCACCGCGTTTTGTATCCCGCACCTGTAGTTCAAACTCTTCAATATGAACTGATGTGTAAACATCCTCGGTAACAACGCGTTCACTGATAATGATCGCATCCTCGAAGTTATATCCACGCCAGGGCATAAAGGCAACAAGGACATTTCTTCCGAGTGCAAGCTCTCCGTTATCCGTAGAACTGCCATCCGCGAGAACATCACCGCGCTTGACTTTTTGTCCCGACCTCACGATCGGTCGCTGGTTAACTGCAGTGTCCTGATTGGTGCGGAAGAATTTTTTAAATTGATATTCAACCCGCTTTTTATCATCAAAGCTTACAAGCGCTTCTTGTGAATTTTCGTTAACATGGTAATTCACGATCATTGAATCTGCGCTTACATGCTCAACAGTCCCGTTTGCTTCGGCAAGTATCATCGTGCGAGAATCACGGGCGACCTTTGACTCAAAGCCCGTTCCTACAATAGGAGACTTCGGCCGAAGAAGCGGAACCGCCTGACGCTGCATATTCGATCCCATCAAAGCACGGTTCGCATCATCGTGCTCGAGGAATGGGATTAATGCGGCGGCGGCACTCATCAACTGCTCCGGAGCAACGTCCATATACTCCGCTTCTTCAGGACTGATAATCGGGTAATCATCCATGTACCGTGCGTTCAAGCGGTCGGTCTGGAATTTACCGTTATCATCAATCGGAGAGTTCGCCTGCGCAATCTTGAAAATATCTTCGCGGTCCGCGGTGAGATATTCAATTTGGGTTGTCGCTTTACCGTTTTCTACTTTTCTATACGGGGTCTCAATAAATCCGAAATTATTTATACGGGAATACACCGATAATGATGAGATTAACCCGATATTCGGACCTTCAGGGGTTTCAATCGGACAGAGGCGGCCGTAATGTGTGTAGTGAACGTCACGGACCTCGAATCCGGCTGTTTCCCGTGTTAACCCGCCCGGTCCGAGCGCGCTTGCCCTGCGCTTGTGCGTTAACTCGGCAAGCGGATTTGTCTGATCCATAAACTGCGACAACTGATTTGTTCCGAAGAATGCATTGACGACACTCGAGATGGTCCGGGCATTGACCAGATCCTGCGGCGACATAGATTCATTGCTTCGCAAATTCATTCGCTCGCGGATTGTGCGTGCCATTCTCGAAAGCCCGATATTAAATTGCTGGGCCAGCTGCTCACCGACCGTCCGGACACGACGATTACCGAGATGGTCCATATCATCGACATCTTTTTTCCCTTGCTGTAAGTCGATGAGATATTTTATAATTAGAATGATATCATCTTTGGTCAAAGTAGTGGTCTCGAGCGGTACATCGAGCCCCAGTTTTTGATTAAGCCGATGGCGCCCGACGTCACCGATGTCGTATCGCTTCGGGTTAAAGAATAATCGGTCGATAAGGTTTTTTGCCGTATCGAGGTCAGGAGCTTCACCGGACCGGAGTTGCCGGTATATCGTTTCGAGT
This sequence comes from Bacteroidota bacterium, assembly GCA_007128495.1. GTDB lineage: Bacteria > Bacteroidota > Ignavibacteria > T3Sed10-11 > T3Sed10-11 > T3Sed10-11. The sequence continues at coordinate 1,472 of SKXH01000133.1, read as the reverse complement.
GCATCCTCTTCTGTTCGCGCCAGATCCCGCTGGATGGTATTGGCGATAACCGATCCACCGGTCTGACTATCGCTTTTCAACAGATGTATTTTCTTAACATTCGATTTTTTTATCTGTGATATATTCTCCTCAGTCAAGATTGAATCTTTGCTAAGAAATATCTCGCCTGTTTTCGTATCGACAACATCGCTGCAAATCGTCCGGTCGATATACTCCGAAAGATCGGTCTTTTTCACATCGACCTCCTCGACGAGATCGAACAGAGTAAGCAGCTCATCATCCGAAGAATAACCGAGTGCACGGAGTAATGTAGTTACCGGAAACTTTTTCTTCCGGTCGATGTACGCATACATTACATTATTGATATCGGTCGCGAATTCTACCCACGAACCCCGCAATGGAATAATCCGGGCGGAATAGATAGGTGTACCATTCGGATGCTTCGACTGACTGAAGAATACTCCCGGCGAGCGCCGCAGCTGACTGACAACCACCCGTTCGGCGCCGTTGTAAATAAACGTGCCGCGCTCGGTCATCAGCGGCAAATTGCCGAGATATACTTCTTGCTCGATGGTATCGGAGTATCCTTCCCCATTTTCCTCCTTTACCGAAAGCCGCATTTTTGCCTTAAGGGAAGCGGCATACGTAAGTCCCCGCTCCTGACATTCGGCAACCGAATATTTGGGCTGTTCAATATGATACTCCACAAATTCTAACAGAAAGTTTTCGCGAGCATCCATGATTGGAAAATTCATATCGAAAACCGCTTGCAAACCGGTTTTCTTGCGATTTTTTGGTTGTACTTTCGCCTGCATAAATGATTCAAATGAATCAAGTTGCACTGAAAGTAAATCCGGTGATTCGAGGATCTTTGGAATCCGCGAATATGAAATACGTCCGTTGGTCATAGCTTGGTTTTTCAAGAGCACCACCTCTTCTTTTTAACAGTGGATAATAACAAACTTATTCTAAACTGATATGTAACCTCGATGAAGAAACCACGTACCGGTTGGACAAGGTTCGTGGTAATTTTTTCAATAATGGATAAGGTGTAATAAACCATATCCCGTGAAGATAATTTAAGATTGGGTACGAACTGTCTACGATTAAAAATTTTCTTTTCCACTCCCTGCTGGTACGTTGGCATGGGATTAATTAGTTAAAGCCAACATCTCATCTGTTAATATGAGAAGCCGGCAGGCACTGCGCAATGTTGTTACCTACCGACTCTTTCAATTAAACACGATTTTATTTATTTCAGTTCTACTTCCGCGCCGGCTTCTTCGAGCTCTTTTTGAAGTTTTTCGGCATCTTCTTTAGCAATCTGCTCTTTTATCGCTTTCGGTGCGCTATCAACAAGGTCTTTGGCCTCTTTCAATCCAAGACCCGTTGCAGCCCGTACCACCTTAATGACGTTGATCTTTTGCGTTCCGGCAGTTTTCAGAACAACATCGAATTCGGTTTTCTCTTCG
>SKXH01000192.1 GCA_007128495.1 Bacteroidota bacterium | reverse complement strand
GTAAATAAAAAAAACCGTCCCGGTACTCTGTGTTATTCCCGGAACGGTTTTTTAATATTGGGTAGGAAATTGAACCTTTAAATTTTTTCCTGCGACATTTTTTGTTGTGCGCGAATTGCTTTCGCCCGCTTCAATCTTTTCTTCACCGACGGCTTAACAAAAAATGAACGCTTTTTATATTCCTTTAGTACTCGTGACCGTTCATACTTTTTTTTAAACCGTTTCAAAGCGCGATCAATTGGTTCGTTCTCCTGAACGATAATACCAACCACTAAAATTCACCTCCTTAGAGTGTGTTTTGTGAAATGTTAAATAGTTTCCGTTGTATCGTCGGCTCGAAAACTGTCGAGCAGTTTTCGTTCACCCAGCTTCTGGAATGAAACGATGATAGCCGATCTTCCGTCTGACATAGTTTCTTTATCTTTCACCCATCCTATATCATCAAGTTCGGAATGATAAATTGCTTCACCGACGCTAAACGACTTCATGGGCGAATATTCGATACAATCTTCTTTTGTAAGGGGCTTTGCTTCCGGAGGTTCTTTGAGAGCGTGTATTGTAGCTTCGTCAAATAATGTATTATGGTGACAACGCGAGCACTTATACCACACACGACCCGTGGTGTTTTCCTCCTGGCCGTTCTCGGTAGTATCCATAGCGCCGACGCGCGCCATCTTTGTCTCTTTGTTACAATATGCACAATAGTGCGTTATATTTTTTGTGCGTGCCAAGAAGCCCTTCCTATATTTTCACCTAAAATGCTGGAGAAAATGTTTGTTTTTTAATTATAAAATATACAAATTCAATAGGATATAATCAACCCGTTGACTGAATCGGTTGATCTGCCAACTGCCTGGAAATTACTATATGAATGAAAATGAAAAGTATGCTTGGCGTGAGCTCTCACAGGCGTGGGACAACGTCCGTTCCGACAGATTGAGGGGAGCTGCCGAATTATTGCGGTCGGCGTTACACGCGTTGCGGCGGTTTCTCGAGGGTGTCGAAAGCCCCGATTATAGTGAAATTGAGTCGTTGATGAACGAGCTTGCCAATTTGCGTAAGGATATGGCAGGATTTAAGAACTGTGTCCGTTTCCTCAATGACGAAAATCCGGATACATTATTGAATTCGGTTATCCAGCTTGAGGAATATCTCGATCAATCCTCTGCGATGATTGCACAAAACGCCGTTCAAACGTTTCATAAACCTGTGTCCGTATTGACGATCAGTAGAAGCAGCGTTGTCGAACAGGTCATTACGGCATTGCATCGTTCGGGGATTTTGGAACAGGTAATTCAATTGGAATCCCGCCCTGCGTATGAAGGGAGAAAAAATGCCGAACGATTGCTCGATAGTGGAATTCATGTTACCGTCATTCCCGATGCAGCGATGGGGTACTGGATTTATAATGCCGATACGGTTATTGTCGGAGCAGATGCAATTTCGACCGAGGGTAATTTTCTCGGGAAAATAGGGTGTTATCCGTTGGCACTTCTTGCACGGGAGGCCGGTTGCGGTTATTATGTTACGGCTGAACGTTTAAAGTTTACGCACATTATCCCCGATGAGTATGAAGCGAACAAACATTTTCCTGCAGACCAACTCGGCTGGGAAACTGCATCGGAGCGGCTTGCTTTATCCAATATTATTTTTGAAACAACCCCCGGCGCGCTGGTGACCGGATTCATTACTGAATTTGGATTCCAGAAACCGCCCCTGACTATACTTGAAACACTTTCTTTTTGAAAACGGATTTTGTATCTTCATATAACAATTAGATATAAAACCAACCAGTATCAACAGACGCCGGATTATATTTGTCCTCATCTGTCAATATTTTATTCGTCGGCGATATAGTCGGCAAACCCGGTCTTGACCTTACCGAAACCCTGCTCCGAAGTTATCTCGAGAAATATAGGGTCGATGTGTGCATAGCGAACGGTGAAAACTTATCGGATGGCAAGGGAATCCTGAATGAACACGCCCAGCGCCTGTTCTCTCTCGGTGTGCATGTTATCACCGGCGGTAATCATATCTGGGATAAATGGCAAACGCGGAAACTCCTGGCAAAGGAAAAGCGCATTTTGCGCCCCTTGAACTATCCGAAAGAGAATGCCGGACTCGGCTTCACCGTGATCGAGCTCGAGGGTATACCGAAGGTCGGTGTGTTGAATATTCAGGGCAGGACGTTTATGCAAACGATCGATTGCCCTTTTAAAGCGGCAGAATGGGCTCTCGGTAAGATAAAGGAACAGACCCCTATAGTCATCGTAGATTTTCATGCCGAGGCATCGGCCGAGAAGGGTGCGATGGCCTGGTATCTCGACGGAAAAGTCAGTGCGCTAATCGGAACGCATACGCACACACCAACTGCCGATGGACGTATAATGCCCGAAGGAATGGCATTCATCACCGATGTCGGTATGACGGGTCCATACGATTCTGTTATCGGTATGAAAAAGGATATTGCGATCAGACGCTTCATTTATCAAACTCCGTTTAAATATGAAATAGCATCGCACGATGCACGTTTCTGCGGGGTGTTTATGCGTGTCGATACGCAGACGGGTAATACATTGGAGTTCGAGCAGATAATATTTCCGGCATTTCAATAAACATAAAAACGAAGAACTATGGCTACTACTATCATTGACGGCAAAGCAATAAGCAAACAAATCCGACAGGAACTGAAACAGAAAACCGATACGTTTCAAAACGAAACCGGCACCGTACCGGGGCTGGCGTTCATACTCGTCGGAGAAAATCCCGCATCACAGGTCTATGTGAAGATGAAAGGCAAAGCATGTAAGGAAGTAGGTTTTTACTCCGTCACCAAAGAATTGCCCTCCGATATTTCACAACAAGAGCTGATAAAACTCATCGATGCATTCAACAATGATCCGAAGATTCATGGTATATTGACGCAGCTTCCGCTTCCGGATCATATCGATGAAGCGGCAGTTATTGAATCCATCGATCCGAAAAAAGATGTGGATGGATTCCATCCGATAAATGTGGGTAAACTCCTGATCGGGTTAGACACGTTTCGTCCATGTACCCCGGCAGGTATACAGGAATTGCTCATCCGCAGCGATATCGATCCCGCCGGCAAACATGTTGTTGTTGTCGGGAGAAGCAACATCGTCGGCAAACCCATCGGAAATATTCTCATCCAGAAACAAAAATGGGCAAATGCGGTAGTCACTTTTTGTCATACCGGTGCAAAAGACATCTCATATTTTACCAGACAAGCCGATATACTTATCGCAGCCGTCGGAAGGGCGAACGTGATAACAGCGGATATGGTAAAGAAGGGTGTGGTGGTAATTGATGTCGGTGTGAACCGTGTCGATGCCCCGTCCTCCGAGAAAGGATACAAACTCGTCGGTGATGTCGATTTCGAGTCGGTAAAGGAAGTGGCGGATGCGATAACACCGGTTCCCGGCGGAGTCGGGCCGATGACGATCGCTATGCTGCTGGCAAATACATTGCAGGCAGCGCAGGAACAGGTCCCAGTTTCGGAGTAATCTGTAATCAGTTTCCGGTTAACAGTTTTCAGTTGGTAGTTCAAAGTTGAAAACTTGCCAGACCGGCTCTCCGATTCGTGGGTGGTGGCCAGACTTTCGTTAGTGTACATTACCCGGTATATTTTCAAACCTGATACGAAGCCGAACCGGGAACTGGAGACCGGAAACTAACATTCCTACCATATTTGGGAAAATATTCCTCTTAAACTACTATTTTTAAAAGAATTTGCTTTCCTGTAGCTGAAATTTCCCCATATATACATAAAAATTTGGCATATAAATTGTGTTAGATATAGAGTACAACCAGCCAATTTGTCATTTTATGGATCAACGGAAATTGTATCTATGAATATCGGTATAGTCAAAGAACAGCATGAATGGGAACATCGTGTTCCGTTAACACCCTCCGGCGTTCATTCACTTGTAGAACTGGGTGCTCAAGTATATTTTGAAAAAGATGCCGGTAGATCGGGGCGGTTTCGTGACGAGGAATATGAGGAGGCAGGTGCCTCAATTGTGTACCGGCCGGAAGAAGCGGTCGGCAGGGCCGATCTATTTCTGAAAGTATCCCGCCCAACAATTGCTGAACTCGATAAGCTGCGGGAAGGACAGTCGGTTTTTTCATTCCTTCATCTGGCAGTAGCTGGAAAATCGTATATGCAAAAACTTATCGATAAAAAAATTAATTCAATTGGCTATGAACTTGTCGAAGACGGATCGACACTCCCGATTCTTCATTCAATGAGCGAGATCGCCGGTGCAATGTCCGTTCAGATTGCGTCCCGGTATCTCGAGACCACACAGGGTGGACGCGGTGTTATGCTCGGTGGTATTGCAGGCGTTCCTCCCTCGGCGGTTGTTATACTCGGCGCCGGCGTCGTCGGTATGTCTGCCGCACAGGAAGCACTCGGCGTTGGTGCACAGGTAATAATGCTTGATATAGATGTTAAACGATTGCGTAAAATCGAACATATGTTCGGCCGACGGGTCACAACCGCGGTTGCAAATCTGTACAATCTTTCAAAAGCTGTGCAGTATGCGGATGTCTTTATCGGTGCGATCCTGATCAAAGGCGAGCGGTCTCCGATTGTGGTCACTGAAGAAATGGTGAAGACAATGAAACCCGGTGCGGTCATTGTGGATGTGTCTATCGATCAGGGCGGATGTGTGGAGACAAGCAGACCGACAACAATTGTTGAACCGGTATTCGTGATGCACGATGTCATCCATTATTGTGTACCCAATATGCCTGCAGCTGTTGCGCGTACTGGAACAAATGGATTGAACAATGCATTGCAGCCGTACCTTGAAAAAATTGTAATGAACGGATTGCAAACATCGATTCGCGAAATGGCGGGTTTCCGGAAAGGTTTGTGTACCTATAACGGATTATGCACAAGTGAACAGATAGCACGAAGATATGAATACGATTATACCCCGGCAGAAAAAGTATTAGCATAGGTTAGAATAATGTCCTGGATAGAAAAATATAAAGAAAAGATTATTACCGGCGAAGAAGCCGTCAATTATGTCAAGAGCAATAATATAATATTTTTAAGCGGGAATGCGGCGACTCCCCGAAATTTAATCGATAAACTCGCGGCCCGAAAAGACGAACTTGAAAATGTTCAGGTAAATCATTTATTGATGATGGGTGAAGATCCGCTCAGCGCTCCCGGTATGGAAAAACATTTCCGGCACAATTCATTGTTTATCGGTCCGGCTGATCGTGCCGCCGTAAATGAGGGACGCTCTGATTATGTACCCGTTTTTCTCTTTGAAATACCGTATATATTTATGGACCGCATTATCCCGATAGATATCGCGTTCATTCACGTTTCGCCTCCGGATGATCATGGTTTTATGAGCTACGGTGTCGAATGTGTGGCGTCAAAAGCGGCGGCCGATTCGGCAACATTTGTAATCGCACAGGTGAATGAAAAGATGCCGAGATCGCTCGGCGATTCGTTCATACACGTATCACGGGTTGATAAAGTGGTTGAATCTAACGACGAAATACCGACGCTGCAGAAAAAGGGATTCACCGATGTCGAGAAAAAAATCGGTGAACACATTGCCGATCTTGTTGAAGACGGTGCAACGATGCAGATGGGTATCGGCGGAATACCGGACGCAGTACTCGCAGCGCTTGAAGGGAAGAAAGATCTCGGTGTCCACACCGAGATGGTTTCAGACGGTGTTATCGAAGGTATTGAAAAGGGATTCATCACCAACAGACGTAAAACATTACATCCCGGTAAAGTAATAGCCACCTTTATCCTCGGTTCACAACGATTATATGATTTCGTCGATAATAATCCGTATTTCGAAATACACCCCTGTAATTATACAAACGATCCGTTTGTCGTAGCACAAAATGAAAAAATGGTCGCGATAAACTCGGCAATTGAAATCGATATTACCGGTCAGGTCTGTTCGGATTCCATCGGAACGCGTATTTACAGCGGCTTCGGCGGTCAGGTCGATTTTATCAGGGGAGCTGCATATTCCAAAGGCGGTAAGCCGATCATCGCATTACCCTCGACGACCCGCGACGGCAAGTTTAGCAAAATTACTCCGCAGCTTAAGCCGGGGGCCGGCGTTGTAACGACTCGCGCCGATGTGCATTACATAGTGACCGAATTTGGCGTTGCATATTTGCACGGTAAAAATCTTCGTCAAAGAGTTCAGGAGCTTGTAAGCGTTGCTCATCCCGATTTCAGGGATGAGTTGTTGCATTATGCAAAAAAACAAAAATATATGTGAGATTAATTAGATAGGAAATAGTACAAATGAAAAAAGTACAGGGAACGGTTGTAATAAAAGCTGATAGATGTAAAGGATGTGCATTTTGTGTGGATTTTTGTCCTACTGACGCTCTTCAGCTTTCCGATCAGTATAATGCAAAGGGATACAGATTACCGGAACTTTTCGAACCGGAGAAGTGTACCGGCTGTGATCTGTGCGGATTATACTGTCCTGATTTTGCAATTCACGGTTTTATTATAAAAAAAGTTGCATAGGAGTTTCTTGTGAAGGCAAATAAACGAGACGTACTAACTGGTGCACATTTTATAGACGGAGACCACGCAGCCGGCGAAGGAGCTATTGCTGCCGGATGTAAATTCGTTGCAGGTTATCCTATTACGCCGTCTACCGAAATAGTTGAACGGATTGCCGCACGCTTTCCGCTTGTCGGCGGTATGTTTATTCAAATGGAAGATGAGATAGCTTCATCGATCGCAATCCAGGGAGCAGTCTGGGCGGGTAAGAAATCGATGACGGTGACTTCCGGTCCCGGATTTTCTTTAATGATGGAGCATATCGGCTTCGCAGCTATAACCGAAACACCCTGTGTGTTCATTAACGTTCAACGGGGCGGTCCATCCACCGGATTACCGACACTTCCCGCGCAGGCAGATATGATGCAGGCACGATGGGGTTCTCACGGTGATTATGAAACTATTGCCATTGTACCCAACTCACCGCAGGAATGTTTCGATCTCACGATTCGGGCTTTCAACCTTGCCGAAGAATACCGGGTCCCTGTTCTCGTAATGATGGATGAATGTGTCGGCCATATGACCGAGAAGGTTGTGATACCGGAAGCCGATAAAATCGAAATCGTTGAACGGAAGTTTACCAAAAAATCTCCCGGGGAATATCGTTTGTACGATACAAACGGCACGATGTTTCCGGAGATGGTGAAAGCCGGAGACGGGTACCGAATTCATCTGACCGGATTGACGCACGACGAGAAGGGATATCCCGCAATGTCACCGAAAGTACAACAAAAAATGCTGCGTCGATTAGTTGATAAAATATTAACCAACGAGGAAAAATTACGTCATATTGAAGAAGACCAGATCGACGATGCCGATATCGTTGTTGTGTCGTATGGTATAACCTCGCGGGTTGTTTTGCCTGCGATCAAAAAAGCACGCAAAGAGGGATTGAAAGTCGGTCACGTTCGGCTTGTTACGGTATGGCCCTTTCCCGAACCTTATATCCGCGAGTTGGCCAAAAAGGTGGATGCATTTGTCGTCCCTGAACTGAATCTCGGACAGATAGTACACGAAGTTGAGCGGTGTGCTGCCGGTAATGCTGAAACGAAACTTGTTCCTCATGCCGGCGGAGCAGTACACGCGCCGGAAGATATTTATGATGCAATAAAAGGAGTGGTAGTTCATGCTTGATCAAAATGCAGTGGAGACAGAAATACCGGAAAAAGAAAACCCGGTTGAATCGTTATTACGAATGGATCGAATGCCGCACATCTGGTGCCCCGGATGCGGTATCGGCACAACGGTCAATTGTTTTGCCCGCGCGCTTGAGCAGTCAAAACTCGATCTTGATAGTGTTTCAATAGTTTCGGGTATCGGTTGTACGGGCCGTGTGGCCGGTTATCTAAACCTCGATTCATTCCATACAACACACGGCAGGGCGATACCATTTGCAACGGGATTGAAGCTGGCAAATCCGAATCTCAAAGTGGTCGTTTACAGCGGGGACGGAGATCTTTTTGCAATTGGAGGGAATCATTTTATACACGCTGCCCGTCGGAATGTCGATATGACCGTCATTTGTGTTAACAATTTAATTTACGGAATGACGGGAGGGCAGGTCGCTCCAACGACTCCGGTTACCGCAAAAGGAACCACCTATCCGTATGGAAGTTACGACCCCCCATTTAATCTCCCGTACCTTGCCGACTCGAGCGGTGCGGTCTATGTCGCCCGCTGGACGACGTACCACGTCAGGCACGCCACAAAGGCGATCAAGGAAGCATTGGCACGAAGAGGATTTTCGTTCGTTGAGATCATTTCACCTTGCCCGACGCTGTACAGCAGACGCAATCGTTTGGGCGATGGTTTGGATCAGATGAATTTTTACAAGGAAAACAGCGTAATAAAAAACGGTGCAGATACGAAAGATGTCGGTATGGATTTTCAGGGTAAGATCACCGTAGGAAAGTTTGTAGATCGCGAACGGAAAACCTACCGGCAATTAATGAACGAGCACCTGACAAATGTATTTGGTGAACAATATACTCCATACGAAGGATAAGTATGAATCGAACAGAAATTCGAGTTGCAGGTTTCGGCGGCCAGGGTGTGATCCTCAGTGGTTATATCTTCGGCAAAGCGGCATCGTTATTCGACGATAAATTTGCAACGTTAATACAAAGTTTCGGACCCGAAGCACGCGGCAGCGCGTGCAGCGCTCAGGTAATAGTCTCCGATGAGTTGATCGACTATCCGTATATACGAAAACCGGATATTATGGTTGCCATTTCCCAGGAAGCGTATTCAAAGTATAGCCATGACTTGAAACCGAACGGTATTCTTATTACCGAAGAGGATATGGTTACCGTGAGCGAT
>SKXH01000208.1 GCA_007128495.1 Bacteroidota bacterium | reverse complement strand
TAAATGAGAATGTATAATCGATATGCGGATTGACGACTTCAATGGAGAGTCCGTACATATCGGCGATAGGTTCCCAGTAATCGATACCCGATCCGCCCATCGGGTCGGCTCCGATTTTCAAACCCGCGGATTTAATAGCGTCGATATCTATTATATTTTTCAGGTCATTTACATACGTCGTTATAAAATTATGTTCACGCGTTGAAGATGAACGTATCGCTTTTTCATACGGTATTCGTTTTACATCTTTGAGATCACTTGCAAGAATTTCGTTTGCACGGTTTTGGATACGCTTCGTCAATTCGGATCCCGCCGGCCCGCCATGAGTCGGATTGTATTTAAAGCCGCCGTCCTGCGGCGGATTATGCGATGGCGTGATCACAACACCGTCGCTTAATCCGCTATTTCTATCCTTATTATATGTTAGTATTGCGTGAGAGATAACCGGTGTTGGAGTTGGACGTAAGCCGCTCTGTATTTTTACATTGACATCGTTTGCCGCAAACACCTCAAGTGCCGTGGCATGTGCAGGTTCGGATAGTGCATGCGTATCCATTCCCATAAAAAGCGGACCGGTTACATTATTTTCTTTTCGAACTTCACAAATCGCCTGTGCGATTGCGAGTATATGATCTTCATTGAATGAATTTTTCAACGAGGTGCCGCGGTGTCCTGATGTACCAAAAGAAACCCGCTGGTCGGCGTTATCGTATGCAGGACTGTTTGTATAATACAATGAAATAAGACGCGGTATATTGATGAGTATTTCTTTCGGCGCCGGTTTGCCGGCTAATGGGTGTAACGCCACATCATCCTCCGTGTTGATTATCGTTTTTCAAACCAGATATTTCTCACCCTTCCTCCCGACAAATAAAACCCTTCGATTCTGTCGCTTCTGTCTTTTACAAATTCAATCGTTCTGAACCACCACCTATTCCCGGAAAACCGATTATTGATAATCGGCGTGAGTTCGACATTGCTATGACGGCGGTGTGCTGCTATAAGCTCATCATCCTGTAAGTTAATAGTATAAAACGTGCCGAGTTCTTCACTGTAATAGTTTCCGGTATACTGCCGCAGCTGTTCGGTGGATGGTACATTCCCATCGATTCGCACTGCCATTACAGTATTGCCGCCGCGGTTAACCAGAATATGGTCCGCCTCGCCGGTTTGATCGGTTTCAAATGTAACCTCGATATCCATATCATTGCTGAAGAATTTCTCTTCGCTTTCGGGAATAAGTTCCACCTTTGATATACCGGGTGACTGCATAAACAATCTATCGTCTTCCCGGCTCAGTGAAATAATTATACCGCGCTCCATTCTATAATTCCCGGTATAGGAATCAATAACCGAGAGATCGATTTCACCCCTTGTCCGCTCTTTCGGTTCAATATGGCGCTCAATGGATTTAAGATTATCTCCCAAAACTATATCGGCAATTTTATAAGCAATACGCTGGGGCGACATCGTGCTTAAGTTGCTTAACACGATAACCGAAAAATCGTGTTGGGGAAATCGGCCTACAAAACTGCGATATCCCGCATCGGCACCGCTGTGGCCGATGGTTCTTGCCCCACGGTATTCATTCACCTGCAAGGCATACGCATAGTTAATTTGCTCGCCACTATTGAGTCTTCCCTGCCGGTGCATTTGACTGACAATACGTTCATTCCCGACCTTTATTGAGTCGAAATTCTTCAGCCATTTTGCAAGGTCTTCAACCGTGGTAAATAAACTCGTAGCTCCGACATTCGCATAGTTCAACACGCTTTTTTGAAACCCGTCATTTGAAGTTGGCTGATATGAATAAGCACGTCCGGGTACTATGTGCCGGTGATCATCGTGAAAATGTGTGTCGTCCATACCCAGCGGTTCGAATATATGCTCATTCGTCCAGTCTTTTAATGATTGGCCGCTCACACGTTCAACGATCTCGGCGAGGATGGTGTATCCCATATTGGAGTAAAGATATTCTTCACCGGGTTTAAAATTGAGATCTTGTTGATGTTCGAGCATTTTTAAAATATGCTCTTTTGTAATGACATCATCGAGCCGCCATCCTGCCATCGCAAGCAATTCCCACTGATCACGTAATCCACTGGTATGATGGATGAGATGGCGTATCGTAATTGTTTCACCGAAATCCGGGACTTCGGGTACATACTTCCGCACATCATCATTGAACGATAATTTACCCTGATATGCGAGTGTAGTAATTGCGAATGCGGTAAATTGCTTTGAAACCGATGCAACATGAAATATTGTATTTGTTGTAATGGGGATATCATACTCAAGGTTTGCCATTCCGTAACCGCGGGAGTAAAATATTTCGCCGTCTTTTAAAACGGCAACAGCAGCACCCGGCGTTGCATCATTATCCACTGCGGAAAACAACCGATCGATTTCTCTCAATGCAGAGGTTTCATCGGTATGGGCAATAAAGTTGTATGATGCAATAAAAATTATTACAACAACTATAACACCGGACAGGACACGAAACTGCAGATTCATTTAATCCTCCATCAATATTCATCTCTGTTTTTATATTCCGGATTAGGTTCACCGCACTGCCAGCAATCGGTAAATTGACCGTCGATTCTTTCACCGCAATACGGACATCTCCACGGCCATTTAATTGCCTGCTCCTCAGCATCCGATTCTTTTCGGATTATATCACGGGCTTCGTGCTCTCTACTTTCATCAAGTATCCACAATTCTACCCAGCATTCGGTGGCGGGAAGACCACCGAGGGCTACTGATAAATTTTCATTTCTGATGATTGAATGGATGCCTTCCACCTCGAGAAGGTTCTTCATATGATGAATTATCATCGAGTTTTGCGAACTGAAAATCTTCTTCATACAACCGCACCCCTGCGTAATCCGATTGACGTATATAGCGTTTTAATTATTTTGAGTTATTTAAATATAATCAGAGAGATACAGAAATGTCAAATAAATCGGTTAACCTGAAAAGGTAGGGGAATTTCATTTTTCTGAAGCTATTATCGGCAATTTACCGTGTAGTTATCTACTGCCCAAATATAACAGCTTCACCTGTTTTAATTAAGCCATACTGTCGAAACATAAATACTACTAATAACCCGGACATTGCGAGCATTGCATCAATAAAAAAACCCTTTTTCATATACCATCTTATATTGTTCCGCGACACATTTTAAACAAGCATCACTCGTCGGGTTTTCCATAAGCTGTCCCGGTGGAATCGTTATACCGCAAAACTGGCACACCCCTAATGATCCGTGCACATATCGTGCAATTGCATTACGGAGCCGGGATACGATCTTATCAGATCTTTGGTATAAAATTCCACTGTGATAGATAGTCTTTAAAATACTATCCGGCTGTGAGGAGTGTTCAAAGGAATTTGATTGGCACCGCAGCTCGGTTAATATATCATCGACAGTTTGATGAAAGTAAAATCGCGTTACGAGATTCAGTTCCCGCAACAACGATTGTTGCACCTGGTAGTGGATTTGCACCGCCATAATTCACCTCTCCTTTTCCCCCTTACGTTGTTGTAAATAGCGACGGCATCCCTTTCCCCTCAAAATTAATTATGCCGATTCTTTTTGTGTTTGTTCTTCCAGATATTGTACGATTGATTTACTCTTTACCGTTAGTACAGGACACTGTGAATGTCGTACTACTTTTTCCGATACACTCCCCATTAAAAGATAATTAATACCCCGGAGTCCGTGGGTTGCAACAATAATAAGGTCGGCATTATTCTCCTGAGCGTATGTAATAATTTCGCGTGACGGATGGCCTTCGGAAATATGCAGACTGGTCTTTACCCCTTCTGCTCCTAATTTCTTTAAAAGCTCCTCTACCTCTTCCTGTATACGAGCTTTTACATCGTGTAGCCAGTCTTTACCGCGTCGTACGCCTTCATTGTAAATCGACGGAAAACTGTGCCTCTCGATTATATGTAATATATGCAATTCAGAGTTATATTTCCATGCGGCTTCAACTGCGACACGAAGCGCTTTATGTGAAAACACCGAAAAATCTATGGGTACCACAATTCTTCTCAATTCAGATACTTCCTCACACCGCACCGTAAGAACCGAACACGGCGCAAGCCGGACTATTTTCTCGGCAACACTTCCCATAATGAATCTGTTAATTCCCTGTCGCCCGTGCGTTCCTATAATAACAACGTCGATGTCGTTTATCGATATATACTCGATAATCAATTCAACAATACTTATGCCGCAAAGCACTTCATAGTGAACGGGTATCCCATTAGCTTTTCCGTCAATCATATCCTGTAATCGACCGGCCGCATTATTTTTAAGTTGGTTATAAATTTCTTCGGCATTGGCTACCTGTGCCATCGGCTCAACCATGTCGTGCCGGTGGGTTTGAATAACATGCAGCATATGTAATTCGGATTGAAAGCTTTCTGCCAGGAACATAGCATGGTTCAATGCCCGTTGAGCACAGGGTGAAAAATCGGTAGTGAAAAGAATCTTTTTCAAGTTTATCATGACGGCACCTCCTTGACGATACGGTAGATAATTCTGCGGGGAGGTACAACGCCCGCCATCGCGCAACAGGGGCAATGGCATCAGTGGCAAGGTCAATTACTGCGGATATAAGACAAATCTAAAATCAGACCAGGGCGCCGACGCCTTACCAAAGGCGCAGCGATGTTTCGACTTCTATGATATAATAGTACGTGTAATTTTATTAATAATCAAGTTTTTGAAATTTTACTTAACTTTTTCCAGCACTTCCGTATGAACTTCAAGATCGCTTTTACTAAACAGAACAAACCGGATTGTTTTAACCGATTGCAGTTTCGGCATTTCCTGAAGTACCGTATTTAAAGCAATTTCAGCAGCCGCTTTCATAGGATACCCAAATGCACCCGTCGAAAGTGCCGGGAATGCCACAGAATCGATACCTTTTTCCTTGGCAATTTTGAGCGCATTACGATAACAATCCGCAAGCAGTTTATCTTCCGGCTTGTCGATCCCATAGACCGGTCCGAGGCAATGAATGACATATTTATTCGGTAAATTATGTGCACCGGTAATCACCGCCTCACCCGGACGTATCGGTGCAAGCGGACGGCATTCCTCTTCCAATCCCGGACCTGCCGCCCGGTGAATCGCGCCGGCAACTCCCCCGCCGATCCGTAATTCGGCATTTGCCGCATTAACGACGGCCGTGATATCTTTCTGTGATGCTATATCCCCCTGGATTAGTTCGAGTGTTACATCGTTAATGGCATGTTTCATAATCATCGACCTCCAATCTTTATATCCCGGATCATTTTTGAACGAAGCTCCATCAATTGCTTGCTGATACCAACTTTATAAATGTGCGGAAATTCAAAACGTTTGTGTTCTTCAGAGAGCATTTGCATTCTGCGTTGAACATACTCTGCAATTTCATACGGCGACTCTTTTTCAATAACAACTTCTCCGTTATTCATCACAATCTGCGTCAGTTCTTCCTTCTTCATCGTATCCATTCGCTTAAACATATCCGGCTTATGCGGATGGTACATCCAATCGACACCTTCTTCCGAGTCGAGCACGACTGCATCGCCGTTGAATATTCCTTCACCGTTTATATACCGGTATATTTTCTTACATCCGGGTAATGTCATTTTTTCAATATTATCTGATATTTTCATCAATGGCGTATCACCCACCATTGCAATTTTATATACTCCGTCGAGAGCCCCTTCATTGTTTCCGGTAATCAGACGGGTACCAATACCGAACCCATCGATGGGTGCCCCCTGTGTGTCCAAACTTCTGATGATATATTCATCCAACTGATTCGATGCGATTATTTTCACGTATTGTAACCCTGCCTCATCCAGCATTGCACGTGCACGTTTGCTTAGGTAGGCAAGGTCGCCGCTATCGAGCCGTATCGCCTGTAGTTTTTCACCACGCGATTCCATTTCTTTTGCAACGGTAATAGCATTGGGCACACCGCTTTGTAAAGTGTTGTAGGTGTCGACCAGCAATATGCACCGCTGCGGGAAAACTTTGGCAAACTGGCGGAACGCTTCCAGTTCATCGCCATACGTTTGTATCCATGAATGTGCCTGCGTGCCGGTGGTTTTGAGATCGAATAATTTAGCACTGAATACATTAGATGTCGAGTGAATCCCTCCGATAATTGCGGCTCTGGAACCATGAATACCCGCCAGTCCCTGCGCACGCCGCAATCCGAAATCAGATACTATTTTCTCACCCGCAGCATACCGGATGCGGGCGGCTTTCGTTGCGATCAGCGATTCAAAGTTGAGCATGTTGAGAAGAACCGTTTCGACGATCTGTGCTTCGATGATGCTCCCTTCGACCCGCACAATGGGTTCGTTTGGAAATACAATTTCTCCTTCACGGGGTGCGTGGATAGTCAGCCGGTGTTTAAAATTACTCAGATATTTGGTGAACTCCTTATCGAGACCGATTGATTCGAGATAGGCACAATCGTCGTCATCAAACCGGTATCGTTCAAGCATTTCAAGCAAATCCATAAGTCCGGCAAAAATAACGTAACCGCCGCCGTACGGAATGCCCCTGAAGAAATAATCAAACACAGCCGGAAGGTCATTCTTTCCATTCATAAAATGTCCCTGCGCCATGGTAAGCTCATACAGGTCTACATATAAGCCGGTATCATTTTTTAAAATAGGCATGGTGATGGCTTGCAATTATTGTGAGGGAATTATAACGTAATCTTTTTCAGTTTTGAGAAGAAAACTCAGCATAATAACTCCTATAACAATCAAAACAGCAATAAGACTGATCGATGCGAACCTCCATCCCGAGTCGAGCATCCAGCCGATGAGAACCGGACTCACGGCAGTACTGAGAACACCGATTGCCGTATACATGCTTCGTATAGTACCAATATAACGTGTTCCGTAAACTTCAGCAAGTACGGCTCCTTTAATACTCTGACTCAATCCCATCGCGAACCCGGCAAGCGATAAATAGATCATTGCAATGTATGGATGGGAAAAAAACACCAGCAACGATACACCGCCCGCAAACGGAATGAGATACAACGGAAAAAGCTGAACTCCCGAAAATCTGTCAACAAGGGGACCCGCTGCAATTGACCCGAGCGTGCGCGCCACCGCAAAACCGATAAAACATGTCGCCATCCACTCAAGCGTCCATCCCTTTTGTTCTGCAAGGATCAGTTGATAGAAGAGCAGGCCGGTAAGCATAAACGGAAGCATTATGGTGTTAATCGTAATAATATAAAATCGACGTTTAGACAATATCTCTATATAACTAAATTTTTGTGTATCCTGTTCATCATTCTTGTTCTCGATTTTATCGGGAACTTTACTCAGAAGCCAATAGATAAGAGGAATCAGTATAATCCCGATGAGAACTGCGCTAAAAATGAGCGCCGTTCGCCAATCATATAACCCGATCACAAAGCCGATCGTCACGGGGAAGATCGCCTCACCGATCGAAAACCCGAGTACCGATAAACTCAACGCCTTGCCGCGGTTCTCTTCATAATACCGCGACATCGATGTCAGGGCTATATGACCGAGCAATCCCTGGCCGGCAAACCGGAGACCAAACAACCCTATAGCCACCCCGGCAAGATTTCCGGAGAATGCAATGACAAGACACGACACCAGCAATATAACAGCGGTTACCACCGAGAACTTACGGAGCGATACCGTATCGATCATGCGTCCAAAATACATTAAAGAAAGCGCCCCGAATATCGTTGCACCGGCATATAAACCACCGAACATGGCATTCGACAACCCGAGCATTGCAATAAGATTGGGCACATACAATGATATCAAAAACGTCTGCCCGAAACTCGAGAAAAACGTCATCATTATGCCGAACGTTATAAAGCGTTTGTTATCTTTGAAGAATAAAATGTAATCCATTACTTCTTTAGATTTTATCTATTACTTTTTCTAAAACAATCACCCTCTTATCGTCACTATACCGTTTTACAAATCCGGCTGTTTGGCAGATGTAATCGAATGTATCACGATGATAAAAGGAAACATGCGTGGGATCGCGTGTATAATACCACGTTTCAAATTGTTTAACCGACCCCCACAGCTCGGTCATAACCCCGAGGAAACCGCCCGGTACAAGCAGCGTTGAAATTTTTTCTATCTCCTGTTTCGGATAGAAAAAGTGCTCGAAGGTTTCCGTACAGAAAATGAAATCATACTGCGTGCGAAGCTGGCCCGGATAAAATATCGGATCGTAATCATCGCATTCTATTCCGGCCCGCCGGACGAGTTGTGACAACGTCGGACCCGGTCCGCAGCCGTAATCCACACCGATCATACCCGGCGTAATAAACTCAAGCATCGGCTTAATAATACGATTCAGAAAAGTAACATACCCTTCATTCTCGATCGTATTATTGTGCGTCTCATATCTCGCACGCTCATCGTCGACTGATAAAAAATACCGGCTGTCGACAGATATTAGCATACAGCGGCTGCACAGATAATACACTCGATCATCCGCGCCGTTCAGCCGGTTCAACCGCGACTTCTCGTCACAAAGGCGGCACACGTGATTGTTGTTCAACGGAAATCTGTGATCATTTGTTTACACATTTGACACATCGGGAAGAATGCGGCAGGACTGCGAGCCGGCCGAGCGGTATCGCTTCGCCGCATTTGGTACACGTTCCATACGTCTTCGATCCACATCGTGCCAGAGCACCTTCGAGGGCTTGTAATCTCATTCGTTTATCCTCAAGCACCGCTTCATTGACACTCTTGCTGCCGAGAGCTTCCATTCGTGTTAACCTGCCGAGCGCATTATCCGGTGCTATTGGTTTGGTCATCTTTTCAAGTTCACGAATTTCCTCCTCAACCTCTTCAATTTGTTCGAGTATTAATTGTTTGAATTCTTCGCGCTGTTCGGGATTCATATCGCCTCACGCCCCTTGTTGAAATTTGATGCATCGGTTTTGAATTCGGATGTAAAATGAAATTCGAC
>SKXH01000237.1 GCA_007128495.1 Bacteroidota bacterium | reverse complement strand
GCGTGTTCGGGATTTTTATATGGTCTTGTAGTGGGGGCACAGTTTATCGAAAGCGGTACTCACAAGAAAGTCCTGGTAGTCGGTGCCGATAAAATGAGTGCGATCACCGATTATACAGACCGTAACACGTGTATTCTTTTTGGTGATGCCGCCGGTGTGGTGCTGCTCGAACCGTCTGAAAATTATGAGACCGGCTTACTCGATCACGTTATGTATTGCGACGGATCGGGAGGAGAATATCTTTATATGAAAGGCGGCGGTAGTCTGAATCCGCCGACTCACGAAACGGTTGATAAAAAATATCATTATATATATCAGGACGGTAAGGCGGTATTTAAAGTGGCCGTTGTCGGTATGGCAGATGTATCGGCAGAGATAATGGAGCGAAATAATTTGACCGGGGACGATGTAAACTGGCTTGTTCCGCATCAGGCAAACTTGCGTATCATTACCGCCTGCGCGGATAGAATGAACCTCGATATCTCAAAAGTGATGCTTAACATCGACCGGTACGGTAACACAACCGCAGCGACAATCCCGCTCTGTTTATCCGAATGGTGGAAGGCCGGAAAATTACAGCAGGGTCACAATCTTGTATTATCTGCTTTTGGAGCCGGATATACCTGGGGGGCAATTTATCTTAAATGGACAATGAATAACGCAAAATAAAAGTTTGATGAACGATTCATTTGCATTTTTATTTCCAGGCCAGGGTTCACAATATGTCGGTATGATGAAAGATGTATACGATACATCTTCAACGGCACGCGAGATAATTCAAGCAGCCGACGATCTGCTTGAATTTAAACTCAGCAACGTCTGCTTCGAAGGACCGGCTGAGGTTTTACAGCAAACCGAGAATACACAACCGGCTATTTTCCTGCACGGTTATGTGGGTGCTACCCTGCTTGGTGAAAGCGGTATTCAACCGGTTGCCGCTGCCGGACATTCGCTTGGTGAATACACGGCCCTTGTGGCGGCACAGGCATTATCGTTTGAAGATGCATTGCGGTTGGTACGACTTCGAGGGGAATTGATGCAGAAAGCCGGTGAAGATCAGCCAGGTACTATGGCGGCAATAATCGGTCTTGATGCCGAGACGGTCGTTACGGTCTGTAACATTGCACGACAGGCGGGCATCGTGCAGCCGGCAAATTTTAACGCTCCCGGACAAATCGTTATTTCCGGCTCGATCGAAGGCGTTACCGAAGCAATGGAAGAAGCAAGGAACAGAGGAGCGCGGTTGGTGAAAGAACTTGTTGTGAGCGGTGCCTTCCATTCTCCGCTCATGCAGTCGGCACAAAGTGAATTGACCGATGCGCTGCAGGATACTGCGATACACGATGCCGTGGTCCCTGTGTATACTAATGTAACCGGCGAGCCCGTCGATTCACCGGATAAGATACGAACCATGTTACGCGATCAACTGATTTCGCCGGTACAATGGGAGTTAAGTATGCAAAATATGGTAGGCGACGGCTACAAGAATTATTTCGAAGTTGGTCCCGGCAAGGTATTACAAGGTTTGTTCAAACGTATTGATGCCTCGGTGAAAATAGATACAATCGATTCCTGGAATGATATCGAACGGATAACACAATTACATTAACCGGAATTATTTAAAGAAAGGAACGTATGGAAAAGCCCCCTGTATTAAAGGTAAATGGGTATGAAGTAGATCCGATGTTGTTTTCACATGGCTTTTCAAAGGGCTCTGGTCCGTACCAGTGTGACGGTACCTGCTGCTGCGATGGCGTGTGGGTTGATATCAAGGAAAAAGATCAGGTCCTCAAAGAGAAAGATCTCATAAAAAAATATATGGATGAGACCCAGAATAAAAACCACGAGGAATGGTTTGCCGAATATTGGAAAGACCCCGACTTCCCATCCGGTGCTGCGGTCGGAACGACGGTATATAAAAAGAATTGCGTATTCCTTAATAAGGAAGGACGCTGTGTTATTCAGGTAGCTGCAACACAGGAAGGCAGAGACCGCTGGGATATCAAACCGTTTTATTGTGTCCTGTTTCCGGTGTCGGTCGCCGAGAATACTCTCACTTTTGACGAACATATGGAAGAAGAAGGGACGTCTTGTTGTAATGTGTTTCCGGAATATCAAACACCGATGTTTGAGGCGTGTAAGGATGAGTTAGTGTATGCAGTTGGGGAAGAAGGATATCAACAAATGGTAGATCATTACAATGAGCACAAAGAATATTACAAAAATAATTCCCCGGTAAAAAATTATGCGGTTTAAAAATAAAGTTGCTCTCGTTACCGGTGGCTCGCGGGGGATCGGCAAAGGAATTGTATCGGCGCTGGCCGGCGAGGGAGCATCGGTTGTTTTTACATATAAAAGTTCAAAAGAAGCTGCCGAGACATTTGCCTCGGAACTCAATGCCAACGGTGCTGTAACTGAAGCACTCCAGCATGATGCTCCGGATACTGAAGGTGCAGCGAAGGTTGTTGATCACATCGTGAAAACATACGGCGGTGTCGATATACTTGTGAATAATGCCGGAGTAACCCGCGATCAATTACTGTTGCGGATGAGCGAGGACGATTGGGATACCGTAATGCAAAATAACCTGAAGAGTGTATATAGCTTGTCGAAAGCTGTTCTCCGGCCGATGATGAGCAAACGGTACGGCAAGATCGTCAACATATCTTCGATCGTCGGTGTGATTGGCAATGCCGGGCAAACAAATTATGCCGCTGCTAAAGCGGGTATAATCGGATTTACCAAATCACTTGCCCGTGAAGTTGCATCCCGTAATATCTGTGTCAATGCGGTTGCTCCCGGTTTTATTGAAACCGAGATGACGGGCAATCTCAACGATGAGCAAAAAAAGAAATTGCAGGAACAAATAGCATTAAAACGGCTCGGCACTGTCGAAGATGTTGCACGGGTAGTATCGTTTCTCTGCTCTGCCGATGCGGATTATATGACAGGGCAGGTACTGTGTGTTGACGGTGGCATGGTGATGCAATAAACTTGATATAACAAAAACCAAAACAACAATCAACAAATACCTATTTGAGGAGGTCTCAAAATGGCAGACGATATTCTTAACAAAGTAAAAGAAATAATCGTGAATAAGCTCGGGGTGGATGAAGATCAGGTGACGCAGGAAGCATCGTTCACCAACGATCTGGGAGCCGATTCCCTCGATACCGTGGAATTGGTAATGGAATTTGAGAAAGCGTTCAACATCCAGATCCCCGATGAAGATGCAGAGAAGATCGCGACGGTCGGTGATGCGGTTAAATATCTTCAGGAAAAGCAATCATAATCGCTGCATTGCAATCCGGATGAAAAAGTGGCATTTTTTTTGTATATTTTCAACGTTACTACAAAAAATCCGGATTGCAATAACTTTTATAATTAATAACTACCATGGCTTCATATCAAAAGCGGCGGGTTGTTGTTACGGGGTTAGGAACAGTCAATCCAATCAGCTTATCTGTTGATGAGTACTGGGATGCAATGATGCAGGGGAAGAGCGGAGTTGCGCCTATTTCCTATTTTGATACTACGAATTTTGTAACTAAAATAGCGGCTGAAGTAAAGAATTTCGATCCACTTGTGTTTATGGATAAAAAATCCGTCAGGCGGATGGATATCTTTACCCAGATTGCTGTTGCCGCTACAGATATGGCGCTGAAAGATGCCGGATTGGGAAATAATAGCGTCGACCCGACCCGTGCAGGTGTAGTCTATGGGTCGGGTATTGGCGGTATGTGGACGTACCATCACCAATCGGAAACCTTCTTTAAAACCGGCGGGCCAAAATATATCAGTCCGTTATTCGTACCGATGATGATACCGGATATGGCAGCGGGAACAATGTCGATCAGGTACGGATATAAAGGACCGAATTATGCTACAACCTCTGCGTGCGCTACATCGGCCCATTCAATAGCGGATTCATACATGCTCATCCAGCGCGGCGATGCCGATGTTATCATTACCGGCGGCACCGAGGCATCGATCTGTCCGATGGCACTCGGCGGTTTTAATGCGATGCGGGCTTTGACTGCCCGAAACGACGAACCCGAAAAGGCGAGCTGTCCGTTCGATGCAAAACGGGATGGTTTTGTTATCGGTGAGGGAGCAGGGACACTGATACTCGAGGATTATGATCACGCCCGAAAACGAAACGCACGGATTTATGCTGAAATACTCGGCTTCGGACTGACGGCGGATGCTTATCATATTACCGCTCCTGCACCGGGCGGTGAAGGGGCCGTCCGTTCAATGAAATTATGTATGCAAGAATCTGGATTGAAACCCGAATCGGTCGACTATATTAATGCCCACGGTACATCGACACAATATAACGATAAAGCTGAAACCGAAGCCATCAAAACGGTGTTTGGAGATCATGCATACTCATTGTTGGTAAGCTCCACGAAATCAATGATCGGTCATTTACTTGGTGCAGCGGGAGCTGTTGAAAGTATTGCAGCCATTCTTGCAATTGCTAAAGGTACGGTACCCCCCACCATCAATTACGAATCACCCGATCCTGATTGCGATCTAAATTATGTTGCCAATAAACCGATCGATCGGGATGTGAACTATGCAATTAGCAACGCGTTCGGTTTTGGAGGACATAACACATCAATTCTATTCGGTAAAGTGGATGAACAGTAGAGAGGATTAAACAGCAGGTTGCGATGTTTTTTTTGAAAGAAATATGGAACAGTGTCAGGGAATTTTTACAACGCGATAACCGTGTGCGTATTGAAGACCTCAAGGTTGATATAGACAGACTTTCAAATAATCTCGGTGTTTCAATCAACGATTCTTCCATCTATATCCAAGCACTTCTACACCGGTCGTACATCAGCAACGGAAAAACATTCGACGGCTACAAGTCGAATGAGCGGCTTGAATTTTTCGGCGATGCGATTTTAAGCATGATCGTTTCGGAATATTTGTATGAAAAATATCCTCATTCGGATGAAGGACATCTGACGAAACTGCGGTCACGCCTCATTAACAAAAACGCCCTCGCCCATTTTGCAGATCAAATTGAATTGTTGGATTTTATTTTTGTAAGCCCGAGTGCACGGCAATCGATCGAGCAAGGATATAATTCTCTTATAGCCGACGCCTACGAAGCGATCATTGCAGCGATGTATATTGATGCGGGATATGACGCAGTCGCTCAGTTCGTTCGAAAGCAATTGTATGATTCCCTTAATAAAAAGGATATCGAGTTGTTGGTTGATGATAATTATAAAAGTTTATTGATTGAATATACCCAGGGTGTCGGATTAGGAACACCCCGTTATGAAGTGGTAAAGAAAGAAGGGCCAGACCACGATCAGGTTTTTACTGTCGAGGTGAAGATCGGCAAAAAACCCCACGGCAGAGGAGTTGGTAAAAGTAAAAAAGAAGCTGAACAAAAAGCTGCCAGCGTAGCGTATTCACGGTTGATCCAGCCCTCACCCGATGCGCCGCGCAAACAGCATTCCCTGAAAGATGTGAAATAATAAAATAGAACTGGACATTGTTATGTATAAAAAATTAATATTTGAGATCAGTAAACCCGGCCGCAAAGGATACACCCTGCCGGAAAATGATGTACCCAAAAAACAAGTCGACGATTTGCTTCCCGAAAAGTATTTGCGGCAATCGCCGCCGCAACTCCCGGAAGTGAGTGAAAATGAGGTCGTGCGGCATTACGTTAATATCTCTATCCATAATCACCATATCGATAAGGGGTTCTATCCGCTTGGCTCATGTACTATGAAATATAACCCCAAAGTGAATGAGGTTACTGCGGCGATGCCCGGTTTCCGGAATACTCATCCCCATACGCCCGAGCAATTCTCGCAGGGATCTCTGGAACTTATGTATGATCTTGCGGGGTTGCTGACCGAAATTTCGGGCATGGAATCGACGAGCTTACAACCGGCTGCCGGTGCGCAGGGTGAATTAACCGGTCTGTTGATGATACGGGCATATCATGATAAACAGGGTAAACCGCGAAAAAAAATCATCGTACCCGATTCATCACACGGAACTAATCCAGCAAGTGTGACTATAGCCGGCTATCAATCGGTCAATGTGAAATCGAATGAAAATGGTACGGTAGACCTCGATGATCTTGCGAAAGTGATTGATGAGGATGTTGCGGGATTGATGTTAACAAATCCGAACACGCTGGGAATATTTGAGGATCAAATCATAAAAATTCAAAAGATGATGCACGATGCAGGTGCGTTAATGTATATGGACGGCGCCAACCTCAATGCACTGCTGGGTATTGTCCGTCCCGGTGATATGGGATTTGATTGCGTACACTTTAATCTGCATAAAACGTTCTCGACACCGCACGGCGGTGGTGGACCGGGATCCGGGCCAGTTGCAGTCAGTGAACGGCTCGAACCGTTTTTACCGAAACCGCGAGTTATCAAAGAGAACGGCCAATA
Organism: Bacteroidota bacterium; assembly: GCA_007128495.1. Taxonomy (GTDB): domain Bacteria; phylum Bacteroidota; class Ignavibacteria; order T3Sed10-11; family T3Sed10-11; genus T3Sed10-11. Next base: position 2,594 of record SKXH01000237.1, on the reverse strand, counting down.
CCGGTTCAATTATGATTATCCCGATTCAATAGGTAAGGTTCATTCGTTTTACGGAAACTTCGGGATGTTAGTCCGGGCTTATACCTACATCCGGATGCACGGGCCGGCAGAGCTGCGGGCAATCAGTGAGAATGCCATCATAAATGCCAACTACCTGCTTTCAAAACTGCGGGATCATTTTGAGTTACCGTATGATTCACCCGTTATGCACGAATTCGTGGTGTCGGCATCCCGGCAGAAAGCAAAGGGTGCACGGGCAGTGGATATAGCCAAACGGCTGCTTGATTATGGTTTCCATGCACCGACTATTTATTTCCCGTTGATCGTGAAGGAAGCGTTGATGATTGAGCCAACCGAAACCGAAACAAAAGAAACACTCGATGAATTCGCCGATGCTTTGATCAAAATCAATGAGGAGATCGACACAGATAAGGATACTGTGCTGACATCGCCGCACAAAACTCCGGTAAAACGGCTCGACGATGCCAAAGCGGCGAAAGAGATAAATGTGTGTTACAATGGGTGATATAATGCTTGTAGTATCTTGACAATTTTCTCAAGATTAATGATATTATATACACTAATTACAGTGATTATACCAGCCCCACTCGCGTAATGAGTTCGGGGCTGTTTTTTTAAAGCCATATGGGCATACGAAATTACATATTGTTTTTGGTTTTGGCTTCGTTGACGGCGGGAAGCGTATATTCTGCCGGCTCCGGGGTTGAGATCGTTGTGGAGAGAATTGTGGTGTCGGGTAACAAGACCACCGAAAAGTCGGTTATTCTCCGTGAGCTCCGGCACCATGTCGGAGGGGAATTCAATCCGGAATTACTTGCCTACGAACGGGATAGGATTTATAGTCTCGGGCTTTTCAATCGGGTGGAAATTGATCATACCGTCAATGACCGCCAGGCGGTTATATTCATTGATGTCCACGAACGATGGTATATCTTTCCCGTTCCGGTCTTCGGTATGAAGGATAGAGATTGGAATAAATTATATTACGGGTTGGGTGTTGTACATAATAACTTCCGCGGGCGCAATGAAAAGCTGTGGGCCGGTTTTGCTCTCGGATATGATCCGTGGTTATCGTTGATGTATAATAATCCCGCCATTCTCGGTAGAGACGATCTCTTCATTGAAACGCAATTTGTATATACGAATACCGAGAATCGAAACATCCTGTATGACGAAGCCAATCGCGATTTTACAGAAACAAGATATATTGTCGATTTCGTTATGGGTAAACGGTTTTTACCCTTTACGACGTTTAAAGTCTCGCTCGGCTACCGCTCAATAGGCAATTCCGAAAATATTCCGGGACATACCAAATCACCGGATGGAACCGACAAATTTTTGGTGGGCCTGGTTGAATACAAGTATGATACACGGGATATTATAGAGTATCCAATGTACGGTACTTTCTTGCGGGCATATATTTCGAAATCCGGATTCGGTGAGGGCGAGGTAGATCATTTTAGAACATACGTCGATGTTCGAAAGTATGTACCGCTCGCTGAAAGATTATCGATTGCCGGACGAGTATTAACAAGTGTTGCAGGCGGTACACGTCTTCCTCATTACAGTCATCAATTTATCGGTTATCAGGAAAAAATCAGAGGGCATTACGGCAATATCTTTGAAGGAGAGAATTTGTTCCTTTCATCGGTTGAAGCCCGGTACCGCCTGCTCGGTCCGAAATATTATGAATGGAAATCTTCCATCGCCCCGGAGTTTTCAATACTCAGGTATGGATTGAATCTCGCTTTATTCGGCGATGTTGGAACCACCTGGAATCGTGATGATGAGATTCATGCATTAAAACCTGTTAAAGGATTCGGCGGCGGGTTACATTTGTTGCTGCCGTATAGCACGGTATTACGACTTGAATATGCATTTGATGAAACGTTTGACAGTGAGTTTATTATCGACCTTTTCGTAATGTTTTAACATTCGACTATCGATGGAATCCTTTTTCGTTCCTCCCGAACATATTGCAGCAACAGAGATCAAAATACAAGGTGAAGAATTTCATCATCTATCGCATGTTCTCCGGAAACGTGAAGGTGATTCGCTGCTCGTCGTTAACGGTTCGGGGATTGCGTACGAATGCCGGATTGAACAGCTAACGCCGGATACGGCAGTGTGTTCTATACAGAATTCATATCAGAACTATAACGAACCGGAAGTCGATGTGACACTCATGATGCCGATCCTCAAAAATCATAATCGGGTAGAATGGATTGTCGAAAAGGGAACCGAGCTTGGCGTCCGGCGCTTTGTTCCTGTTCAGACCGAGCGGACAATTCCCCACCGTATTCGTTACGATCGGCTGCGGAAGATCGCTCTTGCATCGATGAAACAATGCAAACGTTCCTTTCTGCCAGAAATCATGGAAACGTACTCACTGGATAATATTCTTGCGACGGTGGATGCAGCGTTCGACAAAGTCTTTGTCGGCCACGAAGAAGCTCCGGCGACCGGATCGATGCGGAATGTATATGGTCAACTCCCCGGTCAACGCGTACTATTGCTTGCCGGTCCTGAAGGAGGGTTCACAAACGAGGAAATAAATAAATGTGAACGGAACG
>SKXH01000131.1 GCA_007128495.1 Bacteroidota bacterium | reverse complement strand
TCGATTCGGATACTGAAGCGAAAGCCCGTGAAATAGTGGAGAGTGTCTGTAATAAACTTCTGGCAAATCCTGTGATGGAAGACTATACGTTCACCATCAGTAAGACCGGGGAGGCGGTGAAAGAATGAGCGGTAATGTGCGGGCCGTTGTTGTTGTGTTCCCGGGATCGAATTGCGATCACGATGCTTTCTATGCTTTACGAAAGATCATGGGACTTGAGACACGGTTTGTATGGCACAAAGAGGAAAAGCTTGGTGAAACCGATCTGGTAATTTTACCGGGCGGGTTTTCGTATGGTGATTATCTCAGGTGCGGTGCGATAGCCCGGTTTTCGCCGATCATGAAGGAAGTCGTAAAATTTGCCGGTGAAGGCGGCGTTGTGATGGGAATTTGCAACGGCTTTCAGGTTCTCTGCGAGGCGGGATTGCTGCCGGGGGCGCTTGTCAGGAACGAACATCTCCGGTTTGTTTGCAAAGATGTCTATATCCGGGTAGAAAACAACAATACCAGGTTCACGTCCGGATGTTCCGCCGGAGAAGTTCTTAAAGTCTCCATTGCACACGGTGACGGAAATTACATTATAGACCCCGGTGGACTTGAAGAGTTGAAAAAAAATCGTCAAATTGTATTTAGGTATAGCGACAAAAACGGTGAAACGCCGGATGCCGTTAATCCGAACGGTTCATTTGAAAATATAGCCGGTATCATAAACCGTGAAGGTAACGTGCTCGGTATGATGCCGCACCCCGAACGGGCGATGGAAGACCTGCTCGGGAAACGTGACGGAAAAAAGATATTTCAATCAGTGATTAATAGTCTTATACATTCAAATAATTATATTGCTGCGGAGTAATTTCGCAAAGGAGAGAGACACTATGTTCGGAAATCTGGGTGCTACGGAAATTATTCTTATCCTTCTTGTTATTCTTATATTTTTCGGTGCCCGAAAAATACCCGAACTCGCACAAGGACTCGGTAAAGGTCTCAAAGAGTTCAGAAAAGCGGCCCGTGAAATACAGGATGATATAAACGAAGAAAAAGAAAAAATCAACGAGAAACCGCCGGAGAAGAAATCCGAACCGGCAGCGTCCGAAAAAACATCTTCGGAATCGGATAGTACAGAAAAGAAATAATTCCATACTGAAATACCGCTGAATGATTGCAGAACGATCTGATTACAGCTTCTTAAGAACACGTCTTCTGAACGGAGACCCGTCTATTTCAAGTCTTGTATCAGATTATCTTCAAAGGATACACGAGCATACATATCTCAACGCCTTCATTGATGTATATGATACATGGGCCCTTGAACAGGCAGAATCTGTCGATGCAAAGATACGCGGCGGCGAACAACCCGGGCTTGCGGGGATGATCGTAGCCGTGAAGGATAATATATGCATCCGCAGCACGAGAGTAACGTGCGCGTCGAAGATGCTTGAATCGTTCGAGTCGGTGTACGATGCTTCGGTCATTAAAAAAATTCGGGATGCAGGCGCCGTTATTATCGGCAAGACGAATATGGATGAGTTTGCAATGGGTTCGTCCACGGAAAACTCACGGTTTGGTGTTGTCCGTAATCCGCATAACACCGAGCACGTCTCCGGTGGGTCGAGCGGTGGTTCGGCTGCTGCGGTCGCAGCCGATTTAGCCCTTGCCGCGCTCGGGAGCGATACCGGCGGTTCGATCAGACAACCGGCTTCGTTTACCGGTGTCTATGGGTTAAAGCCCACATACGGACGCGTATCCCGTAACGGACTTGTTGCATTTGCTTCATCGTTCGATCAGATCGGTCCCTTTGCAAGATCGGTCTCCGATATTGCCGCACTATTGAAGGTCATTGCCGGCCGGGATCCGTATGATACGACATCGGCTTCGGTTCCTGTCCCGGATTATCCCGCCCGGCTCAATAAAGATATTTCCGGGTTAACGATCGGAGTACCGGAAGAATATTTTACGGATGATCTTGAGGAAAATGTTCGGTCGGTCATCGATACAAACATTGAAAAGCTCAGGGAAGCGGGAGCGGCGGTCATTCCTCTATCGCTGCCGCATACGGATTATACCATTGCGGCGTATTATATATTAACCACAGCAGAGGCATCTTCGAATCTTGCCCGGTACGACGGTGTGCGATATACCTACCGTGCGGATGATGTCGAAGATCTCAGCGGTATGTATACGCGTACGAGAAGCGAGGCGTTCGGTGAGGAGGTGAAACGCCGGATCATGCTCGGAACGTTTGTTCTTTCATCGGGTTATTACGATGCCTATTACCGGAAAGCTCAAAAAGTACGCCGGCTGATAAAAAATGATTTTGATGCCGCATTCACGAAGGTCGATTGTATTATAACCCCGACGACGCCGGGCACTGCTTTTCGGCTCGGTGAAAAAGTTGATGACCCGTTGCAGATGTACTTATCCGATGTATATACCACGTCTGCCAACCTTGCGGGTATCCCGGGAATGAGCATTCCCTGCGGTTACGATAAAAATAACCTGCCGGTTGGCTTGCAAATTCTCGGTAAACAATTTGATGAACAAACGCTGCTCAATACGGCGTACGCACTTGAAACATAATTAATCCATTAACCCGAAACTAATAACGAGTAATGTTATGAGTGTACTTGTTGATAAAAAGACGAAACTCGTAGTTCAGGGAATAACAGGTAGTGAAGGAAGTTTTCATACTCAACAAATGGTCGAGTACGGAACGAACGTTGTAGCAGGTGTTACTCCCGGAAAAGGCGGAATGATGCATCAGGATATTCCGGTATTTAACACGGTCGCAGATGCTGCGAAAGAAACGGGGGCGAATGCCTCGGTTATTTTTGTACCCGCCGGCTTTGCCGCCGATGCAATTCTTGAATCAGTCGATGCCGGATTACCGCTCATCGTGTGCATCACCGAAGGGATCCCGACACGCGATATGATGAAGGTAAAAACGGCTATCGATGCTAGTAATTCCCGGCTCATCGGGCCGAACTGTCCGGGTGTTATTTCACCGGGCAAGGCAAAGATCGGCATTATGCCCGGCTTTATTCATAAGAAAGGTAATGTGGGAGTTATATCCCGGAGCGGCACCCTTACCTATGAAGCGGTATACCAGCTTACACAACTTGGCATAGGCCAATCGACGTGTATCGGTATCGGCGGCGATCCGATAGTCGGAACGCAATTTATCGATGCAATGAAATTGTTTAATGAGGATAAAGACACCGATGCCATCGTGATGATCGGTGAAATAGGTGGTACTGCCGAAGAAGAAGCGGCAGAGTATGTGAAAAAGAATGTTAAAAAACCTGTTGTCGGATTTATTGCCGGACGCACCGCGCCGCCGGGACGCAGAATGGGACACGCCGGCGCTATTATCGCGGGTGGTAAAGGCACGGCAACCGAGAAAATGGAAGTAATGCGTAAAGCTCGCATCAGTGTCGTTGAAAGTCCCGCCCTCATTGGCGAAACCGTAAAGAAGGTGATGCAGCGCCGCGGATTGCTCAAGAAGACCGCTCCGAAGAAAAAAGTAGTTGCAAAGACCGCGGCGGCAACACGACAAACTGGTAAATAATTGAATTGAAAGGAAACTATGGCGAAAGAAAGAACGCTTGCAATATTAAAACCGGATTGTGTCCGGAAAGATCTTATCGGAACAGTTATCAAACATATTCAGGAGGGCGGCTTCAGGATCGTATCTTTAAAAATGGTTCGGCTCTCCAAGCAGGGGGCGGAGGGATTTTATGAAGTTCACCGAGGCCGGCCATTCTTTGAGGATTTAACAAACTTTATGAGTTCCGGCCCATGCGTTCCGATCGTGCTTGAGAAGGATAATGCAATAGAGGATTTCCGCAAGCTCATCGGAGCGACCGATCCGGCAGAAGCGGATGAAGGAACTGTTCGGAAATTATATGCCGATAACAAAGGTGAAAATATCGTTCACGGATCCGATTCTGTTGAGAACGGTAAAATCGAGATATCGTATTTCTTCCCCGAAAACGAATTAGTGCAGATGCACGCGTAAAGTACCTTAGAAGAGACCTGACAGGTTTTCGAAACCTGTCAGGTCTATAATTCAGCAAATCTTTATTTATTGCCTGTATTGATTCAAAATAGCCCTTCTTTTTCTTGTATGTTAAATTTTTACTTGATTAATTGTATTTATTTTATTACATTACAACATTTTAGCATATTATGACACTTTGAAAGCTCTTGCGCATGGCGGTATCATCCGGAAACACCACCATCAAAGCTGTGCTGAACGCCCTTACTGTAAAAGAAGGTCTTCTTGTTGCATTGGGCGCCGTTTTATTAATTATCGGTATATATAGCGGGTCGGCAATTATAATAACAGCGGTCATTCTCATCTCTGTCGGTTTGTGGGGCTATGTCTATTTTTCAGTTGCTGCGCGGATGACTCCGGATGGTATACATCATAAAACGATAGACAGAACCGACGAAACACTGGAGTATGAAAACGCCGGCCCGAAGAGAGAGACCGAAGATGTTGCTGCCGACTATCGACCCGGCAACAAGGGAGCAGGAATAAGTGAAATGCCCGGTACGGAGAAAACGAAACAAGCGGGGGAGAAAACACGCCTCACCGAAGCGCACCTGACGCAGTTTTTTGATCTTGAATCAGAAAACTTCCCGAGCAGTAGTGAACCCCGTAGTGAATTTGAGTTTTTACTCGGTAAAGTTCTTGCTGCGATCAAGGAATCGTTGATCGCGCATACGGTGGCATTTTTCTGGACTAACTTCGATAAACAAGAACTTGTTTTTCAGGGGAGAGCAAGCGACAGTCATAATCTCGTGTCCGACCGTAAACTCCCGCTCGAAAATGATGTGGTGAGTCAGATCGCACGTAACGGTAAACCGGAATTTATATCTCATATTAGTCCGGGATCGGAACGGGATGTTCTCCGCTATTACACCGACATTGATTTTGTGAAATCATTTATAGGTGTACCTGTTCACTATCAGGGACGGGATGGAGAAAAAGCCGTTGTCGGTGTGCTTGCAATAGACAGTAAAGCCGAAGATGCATTCGGATCGGAAACACTTACGCTGCTGAGTCAATTTACGAAATTGCTGGCAGCGCTGATTAAAAGTCATACCGAGAAATATGATCTGCTGGTTGATTCGGAGCTTGTCCTGTCTATTCGCAAGATGCACGAGACAATGCGCGAACAGTTGGAGCTCCGCACTATCGTCCAGGCGCTTATTGAACAGACGAAACGATTGATCGGGTATGATTATTTAGCCATTACGATGTTCAATGATGACAAACGTGCCTGGGTAGTGTACCACGTCGATATTGCACAGGACGGGACCTATATCGCTCCCCATCAGGTAATCGAGGTGGATAACAGTCTGGCCGGTGCGGTACTCGATTCGAATAAGCACTTGCTGGTCGACGATCTTTCAACGGTGACGATACCGCGGTTCAACAGAGAGGAAAAAATAGACAGTAACGGATCTATATTACTTGCTCCGATCAGCTCGTTTAAAAAGTGTTACGGTACTGTTAGTATTGAACGGCGGGAACGTTCGGCGTATTCCGCTCGCGATATCGAAGTACTCTACCGGCTGGTCGAAAACGCCGCCTCGGCATTGGAAATTCTTTATATGTCTGAGTTGGTTCAAAAGTATGTAATTATCGACGATACAACCGGCTTGTTAAAAAAGAATTACTTCGAACTGCGGCTTAAGGAAGAAATTAAGCGCGCTGATGATTTCGGTCTCGATCTAACGTACGCTATATTTTCGATCGATAATATGCAGCAATTGATCGACCGGTATGGCAAGGAAGGATTGGACAATGCGATCTATGCTTTGGCTCAATTCCTGAAAAATTCCGTGCGGCAATATGATCTCCTCGGACGGCTCGATTATAATAAATTCGGCGTCTCGTTATTAAATACAACAGCCGATGAAGGTTATTTGTGGGCCGAAAAGATACGGAAGAATTTTGCAAGTCAGGTCTTGACGTTGAACGATAAAACGACATCGATCACGATTAGTTCCGGCGTGTGCGGATTGACCGATGATATGCAGTTTGTCGAACTTTCGCAGCACACTGTTGCTGCATTGCAAAAAGCAGTTGAAAACGGCGGTAATATTGTTCGTGTGTATTAAGTTAAAATTAGTATAACTGTTAAAGAATGGAGATGATATGGCAAAAAAGCAAACTTTTGCTGACAAAGTAACGAAGGGGCAGAGAAGATCAAAACTCATCTGTCCGAAGTGTGAAACCGAGTATTCATTTTTTCTCCACGTAGCTGCTGAGAAATCCGAAAAAACAGGCGCATATAAATTTGGTGAGCGCCATATCCGCGTTTGTAAATGCAACGAAAAACAAATATATAATTAATGATGAAACGCTGCTTCCTCGTTATCCTCGATGGCGTGGGAGTCGGTGAACTCCCCGACGCAGATGCTTATGGCGACAGCGGAAGTGCGACGCTTCCGAATGTCGCTGAAGCGGTGGGCGGACTTTCTCTTCCGAACCTGCAGCAACTCGGACTGGGAAATATTGTTCCGGTTCGCGGTGTGCCGCCGGCCGATAATCCCGGTGCGTTTTACGGGAAGCTCAATGAACAATCGGCAGGGAAAGACAGCACCACCGGACACTGGGAGATAGCGGGCATCATAACCGAAAAACCCTTTCCGTTGTATCCCGGAGGTTTTCCGGATGATATTGTGCAGGAGTTTATTGACCGTACAGGGTGCGGCGGAATACTCGGTAACGAGCCGGCATCCGGTACGGAGATCATTTCCCGTTTGGGAAAAGAACATATGGAAACCGGTTATCCGATCGTGTACACATCGGCCGATCCGGTTTTTCAGGTTGCGGCTCACGAACATATTGTACCTCTTGAACGTTTATATGAATGGTGTGAGATCGCACGGTATGAGATAATGACCGGCGACCACGCTGTGAGCAGGGTAATCGCCCGGCCGTTTGTCGGCGAGCCCGGCGCGTTCGAACGAACAGACAACAGAAAAGATTTCTCTTTCGAACCGCCGCGGAAAACATTGCTCGATAATCTCACCGATCACAATGTTTTCACAATGACGATCGGAAAGGTCGATAACTTGTTTGCAGGCCGCGGCATTCAGAAATATGTTCATACGAAAAATAATACAATAGGGATCGAAAAATTGATCGATACCGTCAGGAATCTCGACGGCGGATTCGTGTTTACAAATCTTGTCGATTTCGATCAGGAATATGGCCACCGGAACGATCCCGATGGATTCGCCCGCGCACTGGAAGAATTCGACAAGGCGGTGCCGGCAATAATGGGAGCGTTGTGTGACGATGATCTGCTCATTGTAACGAGCGATCATGGCAACGATCCGACAACTCCGGGCAGCGATCATTCACGCGAGTATGCTTTTTTACTTGCGTATATTAAGGGGATGACGGAAGGAAGGGATGTGGGAGTACGCGCTACTTTTGCCGATATAGCGCAAACGTATGCCGAATATTTCTCGCTTCCGCCGGACGTTCGAAGTCGGATGGACGGAGAAAGTTTTTATAGCGAATTTCAAAAAGTAGTCTAATACAGGAAAAAATACATTGGTTCTCGGAAAAGTTATCGGAACGGTCTGGGCGACACGGAAAGATGAAAACCTCACCGGTATGAAATTTCTTATTGTTCGTCACATCGATCTTGAGTATCGTCTGAAGGATCAATATGTCGTGGCGGTCGATAGTGTGGGGGCGGGGGTCGGAGAGGTAGTGCTGGTAGCAAGCGGAAGTTCCGCCCGTCAGACGGAGGTAACGAAAAATAAACCGGTCGATGCCGTTATTATGGCAATTGTCGATAAACTCGACCTGACCGATTAGAAGTAACAATACTATACATTTAACGTATACTACCTATGTTCTTCGGCAAAGTCATCGGAACGATCTGGGCGACCCGGAAGAACCCGGCGCTCGAAAAGCTGAAAATGCTGCTCGTGCAGCCGGTCGATTCAAGCCGTGCTTCCACGGGAGCACCGATCATTGCCGTTGACACTGTGGGAGCAGGCAGCGGTGAGACGGTATGCTACGTTACGGCACGTGAGGCAACAATACCGCTTCCCGATAGCTTCGCTCCGGTCGATGCGGCGATTATCGGAATCGTCGACAGGATCGATCCCGAAGTCATTGAAACTATGTAAGATATAACATTGTTATTAATACTTTAGATAGCTACAAATTGGTTAAAATAACGAGGTGATGGATGGTGAAAATAACGAAGCAATACACTAACCGCGAAAGCCAGTCGCTTGAGAAATACCTTCAGGAAATCGGAAAGGTGGATCTCCTAAAACCGGACGAGGAGATCGAACTGGCCAGGCGAATTAAAAAAGGAGACCAGATAGCGCTGGAGAAATTGACTAAGGCGAATCTGCGTTTCGTGGTTAGTGTTGCAAAGCAATATCAGAATCAGGGTTTGTCGCTCGGTGACCTTATCAATGAGGGGAATCTGGGATTGATCAAGGCAGCAAAACGGTTCGACGAGACCCGCGGATTTAAGTTTATTTCCTACGCTGTCTGGTGGATCAGGCAGTCTATCCTCCAGGCACTGGCAGAGCAATCCCGGATTGTACGCCTCCCGCTTAACCGTGTGGGAGCATTGAATAAGATCGGGAAGGCGTTCTCCGCTCTCGAGCAGGAGTTTGAGCGCGAGCCGAGCGCAAGCGAACTTGCAGAAGAGCTCGATATGTCGGCGTTCGAAGTTGCCGATACGTTGAAGATTTCCGGTCGGCATCTTTCGATGGATGCGCCGTTTGCACAGGGCGAAGATAACCGTCTGCTCGATGTCATTCACGACGATCGGCAGCCGTCGCCCGATAACACCTTGATGAAAGAATCGCTGAAGCAAGAAGTACGCCGGGCACTTTCAACCCTCTCCGACCGTGAGGCGGAGATCATCCGGTTGTACTTCGGACTGGATCTGGAACACTCGCTCACGCTTGAGGAAATCGGTGAGCGGTTCAGTTTAACCCGTGAACGGGTTCGTCAGATCAAAGAAAAAGCATTGCGTCGGCTGCGTGATAAGAC